>SLIM01000134.1 GCA_007135625.1 Gammaproteobacteria bacterium | reverse complement strand
TCACAATCACTAATTTCTGTTTCCAGCATATTAGCGAAAGCACCAACATTATCTTTGGAAGCCGCAATCGTCTTGTCAGTCAGACGGAAACGGGCAAAGATGTTCTTGGTATCCCACACAGCCTGGATAGTTTGGCGAGCGGCGGGAGTCGGCAGTTCACCATCGTCTGCGCGGTTCCCGATACCCCCAACCCTACCGTATCTCAGGGCCATGCGGATTTCCTTACCACTAACGTTCTCAGAGTTTTTATCAATCTGTGCCAGCAAAGCAGAAGCCTTATCATTCAACTGGTAACGAAGACCAGGAAGATAGTAAATCTTTAGAGCTTCTTCAATTGCCGCCATATTTAAGCCAACATACGTCATCTATTATTCCTCCTTATTGTGTCGCTCCTTTCGTAAATCTTTCAAAGAACGACAAGCTAGCTTTTTTAGCGTCTTTGGTTGTTCTAATCTCCTCGGGCGGTGTTGCCGCTGGTTGCCCAGGCTGGTTGCCCAACACTTGTGCCGGACGCTTAGCCTTGACTTCCTCAGCATACTGCCTGAGAATTTCCTTTCTAATGCTAGGATCTTGTAAGATCGCCTGTCGAACCTGAGGGTCTTGAACATTATGGGTAGATTGAGGCGTAGATTCTGGTTGTTGAGGTTGGGGTTGTGCAGTTGGTCGACTACCACGAGATTTAGCGAGTTCATAGATAACATCTACTGCATCAGGCATATGTGCAATGTATTTTCCTCTCTCCTTGACTATCTGCTGCATTACTGTCTGATAGTCGTCAAAATCGGGGTACTTTGCACGGGCTTGATCAATCTGATCCTGATACATTCTGGTTTGCTGTTGCATCTGAAAATCACGCTGTATTGGCTCTACGGTGCGTCTGAGTTGATCATTCACTCTTCGTTGAACCATCTGCTCAATTGTCCCTGTGGGATTCTCATAAAATTGATCCAGAAACTTCTGCTTCATCTGTTCCCTCTGTTCATCCGTCATTTCAGGTTGCTTGGGTTGACTACGCTGTTGAGCGAGGAAGTTTTGGAGCCGATACACTTGGTGTCTCAGTTGATCCATATCTTGCCTTGCTCTAGAGTGGTCTTGCCCGTACTCGGAAATCTTCTTTTCGGCTTGTTTGTATGCCTCAATCAAGTCCTCTTGGGTTTTAAATTTACCCAAGATCATCTGCTCCTCAGCCGTCTTCTGTTCTGTGGGAGCCTCACCTGTCTGCTCGATTTCGGTGAGTAGCGCTTCCGCTACATCATCAGGAATAGGTTCATCAGATTCAACAGCCGGTTGGGGTTGTTCCACGGGATCTGATTCAGGCTGAGGGTTGTCACCACCAGAATAAGCCTTTAGAAAATCATTAAGACTATTGTACTGGGGTTCCGTTGTCTGCGCCGGTTGAGGGTCCGGTTGCACAGTTTGTTGGGGATCAGATTGCGGTTCAGTAGTTTGATCCCCACCCTCATTAAAAAGTTGTAAGTTCATTGCTGGCCTTTGCAGGTTGTCAGCGGTCATTTAAAAAACCTCCTGTTGTGGCATTTCTTCCGGTCCCCCGCCGGGCATGGGTTCTGCACCCATTCCAGGTTGTGGGGGTGGCAGTAGGAATTGCAAGTGAGCGTCTACATGCTGTTGGAAGACTTGCTCTATTAATGGATTTTGTACCATAAGGTCTTCATACTCAACAGACAGCCTGTGCCTGTTGTGCCTATGGATGTGTATAATATGATCATCGTAGGGAAGTACGGGTGCATATTTGCCTTCCATAAGCACAATGTTCTGCCTATCAGCCTTAGCAATATGCATACGGTTGTCTTCGTCTCCACTTTCCCAGTTCCCAAGATCAATCATTTCAAATATCTTAGACTTCATTGACGGCTCCAGTATACCCTGTTCATTATGGAATAAACCCGAAGCCAGTAAATCAAATACCATTTGTCGTCTTTGGGCCGGACTTTCGGCTAAAGCGCTAAACGGTTCTACATATACATCATCAGAAGTAATATCTGATGCTGTCCAATCAAGGTATTCCATTACGTTGTCCTCACCAATAGCCTTGAGAACCCTTGGTCCAGATACAAAAAGCTGGTGCATTTTTAACCAAACCTTACCACACCTTACAAGGAAGTTTTCTATGTGCTTAGCCGTAACAGAAATCCTTGTATCATCCTGTTCTAATGCAATAGACATAGCAACACCAGATTTGACTCCCGGCGGTGCTTTGGATTGTTTAGCCAAGTCAGAGGTACCAGACAACATGTTAATCTCTTGTAAGAGGTTATGCTCTTCCGTATCAAAAGCAATAGGTAGTTGAGCATTAGCAACCGGCTGAGGTGGGTTAAACCCTCTCTGATATACGTATACATAGCCTGGTTGTCCAGCGTTTTCCTCCATATCATCTACATCAACAGCGCCTTCTTCAACGATCCACTGTCCAATTGCACAACGATTAAGGTACTCAGCCTTGCGATTCCTAAGAGCATTATATCTGCGTTGAACAGGAATCAGTCTGTCTACCACACATCTACCCCAAAGAATACCGGGTCTCTTAATTGAAACAACCCTTTCAAAAGGAAATTCTAGATCTCCGTCATCACCAATGGGGTAAAACATATGACCTTCATGGAGAAGTTTATCGTTCGCTACTGTAAATATTCTACCATAAGGAAATGTTTTGCTCGGCTTCTCCCAATACTCCTTAACTACGGCATGGTTACTAAGATCCGTAGTAGTAAAATAATGACTAGTACCAACACCCCAACTTTGACTACCCATAGTTCTTTGTAGTCTCATGGATGAGGTTTTCTCAGGTAAAACCTCCACACCCCAAGCTTCCTTAATTTCATCCACATGGATTGCTTTTGCATGTATAATACTACGGCAATCCTGTAAATTATTCCTAAAGTTACTATCAGGGAATATTTCATGGGGTGGCACAATCACAACCTCTAACGCACCCTCACGGATTTCCTCTATATAAGTTTCAACCTCACCGCTATCATCAATCTCTATAACTTCTATTTCGCCAGTAACATGGCCTTTATCAGGATTCCATATGTTCTTAACGAAACAGGTGCCGGTTGTTTCAGACCAAGCATATACCTCAGCCAGCTTAACACCAATACCTTGATCGTAATAGAGGTTTTTGAGTAACTGGCTACTCACCCGTGAAGACCGAATATCGTCTGCGGATGTGGTAGGAGCTCTGGCTTTAAGAATTGGCTTCATTGTGGCTAATCGTGAGATCCGTGTTTCTACAACGGGGGCGATTTGATTAAAAACCTCCCTTTCCTGCCAGGCGTAATACTTCTCAACCTCTTCGATAACTAGCCTATGTTGATCTATGTCACAGTATTGATTGCCTTCAATGAAGTTCATATTTAACTGCCACTGTAACTCATAGGGTAGGCGTTCTCTTTGTCGTCTCTCAAACTCCTTGTCAACGAATTGCACAATAGATGAGTCCGACACTAACCCTGCCTTCTCCCTATCAGTCTTCTCGATTCCCAGCACCATTAATCACCCCCTTCATACCTGCGTATACCCCTCTCAAAATTAATCGTGCCCCTCCCCTTCGGTGGTGCGCCTGTTTCTGCATAGTTCTTGTATGTCGTAAAATCAATAGACATAATACGATCAATCAAATCTGCCTTCTCTTTGCGATTAGTATTTTCTCTATAAATTAAGACACCAAGTAGGGTAAATACTATAATTTTGTTTGCGATAACCAGTATTAGGCACTCGATTTTTCCTCCACCTCCTCCGATTTATGCACTTCTCTAGTGTGGGAAGCGAGCATGGGAGGACTATAAAATACTTTACCACACTTCTTGCAGGGGAACTCTTTACCATTATATTTTGCCTTGGCATCCTTAATAGCTTGGGTTTCTTTATACTCCCTTACCTTTTCCAAAACTACATCAGGATCCTCTTCGATGAAACCCATTAAAACTGAATCCTTACAATCACCGCATATATTCATCATTAACTTCAGAGGTCCATTGATAGGCCCCATAAAATAGTTAGCTGGTTTATTACAAAGATAGGTTTCACAAAACGTCAACATACCGCCATTTGGATGGATAGTTGCTTTATTCATATTCACCCTCCTAGTAACCCCTCATAGCATCAGAGGGGTGTCTTTGTCTATTTACTTTCCTTTGTACTGGCTTAGCTGAACCTTGGAAGGCTTTCAACATAGCCGCTTGATGCATGGGGTATTGTTTTTGATCTTGTGCCTTCATATACCAGAACGGAGCAGGAGCACGGTCTTTTGGTGGTGTTCCATACGGGCTGGTATATGCGTTAGGCATTTGTGGTTGGGGGGAAGTTGGTCTAATGGGAGACGCATCAGGTCTTTTCATGTTCCTCATATAATCCTACGCCTCCTTTTTGATCTTGATTTACCATACTTATGAGCTTTAATTGGATTATCCTCTTCCTTCTTCGGCTTACTACTACCCTTAGAGTGCCACGATTGCAACCCCATCCCTAATGCATCGTAAGCATGATCATCCTTATATTCTTCGACCTTCTCTGGGTCTAAATGATCTACAACCAACATTGGGATAGTCTCAATCAGTGTGGAACAGGTAGAGAATATCTGTAGCTTAGCCTTTGTTTCCCCATCATTTTCGTCTACATAAGGTTGTAGGTATTCATGTAGAATCATTTTACGTTGTATCCTGTCTGTTTTAACATCCCTCGGTGGAGGCATACACCGCATGACTCCGTTATCCTGGTAATAGTTTACAATGGATTTACCAGATTCAGGGTTTCTTGTGAATGCATCCCTACCAACAACTGTATAAGCAATATCTTCATGGTAAAAAATACCTTCTTCATTTTTCATATTGCTTAAATTTTTTGCAATAGCCGCCTGTTTGGAGTAAGTTACCCTAGCATCTTCACGTGATCTAGTATATTCACGGTATGCATATACACTACCATCAGGAGAAACAGTAAGCCAAATCCAAAAAAACGGGTCTGTATAACCAGGATCATTAGCTCTCCATTTATACCACCATTCCGGTATAGGAAACGGCTTACAAACATGTATCTGTCGACTAAACTCTGGGAAAGCTGTGCCTTCGCCAGCGCTCATAGCTTCTTCTACTGTAGCTGGATATTCCTGCAAAACACCAGCGGGGATAGCTTTCTTTGTTGCTTCATACCATGCGTTATCCCTACGTGGGTCCGTATGCCAAGGAAGAAAGATAGGTTTGAATGGCATTAAGCCCTTCATAGACTCCCTGTAAATCAATTCAAACAGTGTACCACGTTTGTTCGTAGATAAACCTACCACCTTACCACCCGTTGGTCGATTTATTACAGGAAAAGCTGACTCCCAAATATCACTTGCATACTGCTGGAATGCCCACTCATCCAAGATTACTAAGTTGGCCGTGAAAGAACGTCCTGACTCCGGGGAAGCGGTTAGGGATCTAAATACTGACGGTTCACCATCAGGGTGTCTTATAGTGATTGTAAGAACCGTAGCTTCCCATGTAGGGCCTTCCCATGTGACATCAGCCTTACTATTCTCCCTAATTAACCATTTAGGAAGGTTGTAAAGCATAAACTTCAGCCGTCTGATTAACTCCTTAGCGTCAGGATCTTCACGGTATGATATAGCAACTACTGATTTACCTCTCTGAAAAACTATAATCCATAAAGCATAGGCTAAGACCAACCAAGTTAAACCCAATTGGCGGGCTTTCATGACGATTGTAAGTCTTTCTTCGTGGATAGCATCAAGAGCGTTCTCCTGCCCCTTCCACATATTCGGCAATTTCCTTCTTCATAATCGCCTGGCATCCACCTTCATCTC
>SLIM01000267.1 GCA_007135625.1 Gammaproteobacteria bacterium | reverse complement strand
TGCTGGTGCCAGTGCTGGATCGCCATCGCCATCGCCATAGATCCGAATTTGACCTTAACCCTTAACCCTTAACCCTTAACCCTTAACCCTTAACCCTTAACCCTTAAAACTTAACCCTTAAAACTTAACCCTTACCCCTTCCGAAGCGATCTGCCGCAGTTTTGGAGCAAAACTCTCAAGCGGATTATCTATTTTGATCTTCATCAAGGCCTCTGTTGCGCTGCTCCTTTACGGTGGAGATGGGGCCTATGTCGCCCTTAATCTCTTTTAGTATTGCAGTATATAAGGGTTATCGTATTCATGAAGTATCGCGCACTCTCGCTCCTCTCTACTCTGCTGTTGCTGCTGTTGGCACTCCCTGGTTGGGCGGCGATTGGTGAGGAGTTCCCACAAGCTCGCACTCTCTTTTCGGAGGCGAGCCATTTTACCGCGTTCGCTGGGGAGCCACGGGCGGCGGAGGCGTGGCGCGGTGAGGAGCTGCTTGGTTATCTATTGTTAACCAATGATATTGCCCCGATTCCGGCCTATTCGGGAAAGCCGATCAACCACTTGGTGGGAGTTGATCGCAACGGAAAGATACGCGGGGCTTATGTGATCGAACACCATGAGCCAATTCTACTGGCGGGGATTCCGGAGGAGCGACTGCATCGGTTTGCGGCGCAGTATCGCGACAAGCAGGTGACCGATCGGGTTCGGGTCGGTTCCGGAGTGCGCGAGGGGTTTGTCAATGTCGATGGGGTGAGCGGGGCGACCGTTACCGTGATTGTGCAGAATGAGGCGATTATGCGCTCGGTACGGGCCTTGGCGGTGGGGCGTGGATTGGTGAGTAGCGATCCGCTGCGCGATCTGCCGCCCGCAACGGTGCGCATGGATAGTTACGAGCCGTCGAGCTGGACCTTCTTGACCGGTAACGGGGCGGTGCGGCGCATGCTGGTGACCCGTGGTGAGGTCGATGATGCCTTTATCGGCACCCCGGCGGAGGGGGTGGGCGAGGCCCCTGCCGAGGCGCGGGAGGAGCTTTTCATAGAGATGTACTACGCCTACCTCAATGCCCCGATTATCGGGCGTAATCTACTGGGGGATCGGGAGTACCACTGGCTAATGACCGAGATGGAGGAGGGAGATCACGCGATTTTGGTGATGGCCAACGGTCGCTACTCGTTTCGTGGCCACGGCTTTGTGCGGGGAGGGATCTTCGACCGCTTTCAGTTGTGGCAAGATGATCGCGGGATCAGCTTTCGCGATGTTGACTACGTCCGCCCGACCGCGCTGGGGATCGATCTGCCCGATATGCCACACTTCAGTGAGTCGGCGATTTTTATTGTGCGGGCCACCGATGCGTTTGATCCCGGTCGTCCGTGGCAGGCGGAGCTACTGGTAGTGCGCCAAGTCGGGGCGCTTGATAGCGAGTATGTCAGCTTTGCTGGTGACTACCTGATTCCCGATCGTTATGTTGACTATCCGCCAGTGCCGCAGCCGCTGCTGATTGAGAGTGATGAGGCGCTGGCAATCTGGGTCACGATCTGGCAGGAGAAGCGTTTTCAAATTGCCGTGCTGGTGGTGGCGCTGGGACTGTTGAGCGGGATTTTGATGTTTCAGGAGTGGCTGGTGAAGCGCCCGCTGCTGTTAGCGCGGCTGCGCACCGGCTTCCTGGTTTTTACTCTATTTTTTATTGGTTGGTACACCCTGGCGCAGCTCTCAGTGGTCAATATCCTGACCTTTATTTATGCGATTATGCACGACTTCCGCTGGGAAACTTTCCTCATCGACCCCTTGCTGTTTATCCTCTGGAGCTTCGTTGCGGTGAGTGTGCTGCTGGTGGGACGCGGAGTCTACTGCGGCTGGCTCTGCCCCTTCGGGGCGCTGCAAGAGCTGTTGAGCCGCATCGCCCATGCGCTACGCATCCCGCAGTTTGCCTTCCCTGCGGCAGTCCATGAGCGGCTCTGGGCGATTAAATATATTATTTTAATTATTTTATTCGGCATCTCCTTGCAGTCGCTGGCGCTGGCCGAGCAGTACGCCGAGGTGGAACCGTTTAAGACCACCATTATTCTCCATTTTCAACGGGAGTGGAGCTATCTCCTCTACGCCCTGCTGCTGCTACTCATCGCGCTATTTAACCATAAGTTTTACTGTCGCTATATCTGCCCGCTGGGCGCGGGGCTAGCGATTGTCGGGCAGGTGCGCCTGTTTGAGTGGCTGCACCGGCGCAAAGAGTGTGGTCGCCCCTGTCAGATCTGCGCCAAGGAGTGCGAGGTGCAGGCGATTAACCCGCTGGGGGTGATTAACCTGAATGAGTGCCACTACTGCCTCGACTGCCAGGTGACCTACCACGACCACGCTAAGTGTCCGCCACTGGTGGAGCGGCGCAAGCGGCAGGAGCGGGCGGAGCGGATGAGTGCGTAGAGCGTGCGGGGAGCGCTGTTGTAGATCAGGTTTACCGAGCCTGCCGTACGGCAGGGATTTATCCATAAAAGAGTGGAGCGTATGACCATGAGTGACCATAAAGAGGATGACAACAAGACCGGTATCAGCCGTCGCGGCTTTTTGGGGGCGACTGCCGCCGCTAGTGTCGCCGGGGCCGGGTTGGCCGCTGGGGTGCTGGTAGGCGGTAAAGAGGCGGAGGCACGCACCAAAACCAATGCCAATGGCCTAAAGTTCCATGTCGATCCGGGCGAGCTGGATGACTACTACGGCTTCTGGAGCGGTGGCCACTCTGGCGAGGTGCGCATTCTCGGAGTCCCCTCCATGCGCGAGTTGATGCGTATTCCGGTCTTCAATCGGGATAGCGCTACCGGCTGGGGGCAGACCAACGAGAGTAAACGGATCCTGGGCGATAATCCGCAAGATTACATGGGTGCGGGCGATACCCACCATGTCCACGCCAGTTATACCAACGGTACCTACGACGGTCGCTACCTCTTTACCAATGACAAGCTGAATACCCGGGTCGCCCGTATTCGCATGGACATTATGAAGACCGATAAGATCATCACGGTTCCCAATGTTACGAGTATTCACGGCCTGCGGTTGCAAAAATATCCGAAGAGCAACTACGCCTTCGCCAACGGTGAAATGGTCATCCCGCAGCCCAACGATGGGCGTGATCTGGAGAACCCGGAAAACTACTGGACGATGCTCTCGGCGATTGATGTGGAGAGCATGGAGGTGAAGTGGCAAGTGCTGGTCGATGGCAATCTCGACAACAACGACACCGACTACCAGGGAAAATATGTCTGCTCCACCTGCTACAACTCGGCGCGTGGGGTGACCCTGCCGGAGATGATGGGGCCGGAGCGCGACTGGGCGGTGGTGATTAACCTTAAGGCGGTCGAAGAGGCGGTGGCGGCGGGTGACTTCACCACGATCGGTGACTGCAAGGTTCCGGTGGTTGATGGGCGCGGGGCGGAACAAGGCGGCTCGAAGTTTACCATGTATATTCCGGTGCCGCGCAGTCCGCATGGACTCAATACTACTCCCGATGGCAAATACTTTATTGCCAACGGCAAGCTCTCGCCGACCGTCTCGATCATTGAGATCGCCAAGGTGGATGACTACTTCGCTGGCAAGCTGAAGGATCCTCGCGATGCCGTGATTGCCGAACCGGAGCTGGGGCTGGGGCCGCTGCACACTACCTATGACAATCGGGGTAACGCCTACACCTCGGTCTTTCTTGACAGCCAGGTCGTGAAATGGAATATCGCCGACGCACTGCGTGCCGCTAAGGGGGAGAAGGTCAACTACATCCGCCAAAAGCTCGATGTCCACTACCAGATCGGCCACATTAAGGCGACCATGGCGGAGACTAAGGAACCGGATGGGAAGTGGTTAGTGGCACTCTGCAAGTTCTCTAAGGATCGCTTCTTGCCGGTGGGTCCGCTGCACGCCGAGAATGATCAGTTGATCGACATCTCTGGTGACGAGATGAAGCTGGTGCATGATGGCCCCACCTTTCCCGAACCGCACGACTGCATTATGGTACGCCGCGACAGCGTTCGCCCGGCGCGGGTCTGGAAGCGGGATGACCCCTACTTCGCCGAGACGGTAGCAATGGCCAAGGCCGACGGGATCACCTTGGAGCAAGATAATAAGGTGATTCGTGACGGCAACCAAGTACGGGTCTATATGACCACCATCGCCCCCAACTTTGGCCTGACCGATTTCAAAATCAAGCAGGGAGACGAGGTCACCGTCGTGATCACCAACATGGACTCGATTGAGGATCTCCACCACGGCTTCGCCCTCACCAACCACGGCATCAACTTTGAGATCGCCCCACAGGCGACTGCATCGGTCACCTTCACCGCCAACAAGCCTGGAGTTCACTGGTACTATTGCAGTTGGTTTTGTCATGCCCTGCACATGGAGATGTCGGGACGGATGCTGGTGGAAGCGGCCTAGAGGCTAGAGGCTAGAGGCTAGCACTACTGCGCTCAACGCTCGGATACAAGGTGCGCACGCTAGATAGCCGCATCTAGGTGACGGGGACGCTAGCGCGTCCCCGGCGGCACTCCCAAGCGGGAACTTGGGAATGCTCTTTTGCTCTCGCCTCTCTTCTTTCTCTTTTCTCTTTTCTCTTGTCTCCTCTACTCTGTGCAACTGATGACGAAAAACAAAATGATGATCCGCAGATTCAGTCTGCTCTTTTTACTCTCCGCGCTGCTAGCCGCCACCCCGGTAGCGGCGACGGAGCACCGCGCCACCCCCGATGGCCTGCCGCTACAACAGGTGATTGCGCAGGCGGCTGCGGGGGATCGGGTGGTGGTGGCGGCGGGTCTCTACCGAGGCGGGGTGGTGATCGACCGCCCCCTCACCCTCCTCGGCGAGCCGGGGGCGATTGTCGATGCCGAAGGGGTTGGTGATGTGATTCGGGTAACGGCGACCGATGTCACTATTCGCAATCTGACGCTGCGCAACTCCGGTTTTAATCTTACTCACATGAATGCTGCGGTGCATGGTACCCGTGGTGCCCACCGACTGACGGTGGAGGGGACGACCATGGAGGGGAACGCCTTCGGGCTGTGGCTTTGGCACAGTGAAGAGGTGCGGTTTCACCATAACACCATTCGCGGAAACACCCATTACGCCTCACAAGATCGAGGGGATGGGATTCGCCTTTTTAATGTCACTGACGGGGTTTTCAGCCATAACCAGGTCTGGGATACCCGTGATGGAATCTATGTCGATACCAGCCGTAATCTGGAGTTCAGCCACAATCTATTTCACGATTTACGCTACGGCATTCACTATATGTTTGCCCACGATGGAAAGATTTTGCACAACCGTACCTACAACACCCGCAGTGGCTACGCTCTGATGATGTCACGCAATCTGGAGGTGATCGGCAATCGGTCGTTTAATGATAAAAACTATGGAATGCTCCTCAACTTTATCACCTACAGTACCATTGAAGAGAACTATGTGACCGGGGTCACCGGCTGGGCCGGGTCGGCAGAGATGGAGCACGGCGTAGTGCTTGGTGCCGAGGGGAAGGCGGTCTTTATCTACAACTCCCTGCACAACACCATTCGTCGCAACACCTTTGCCGAAAGTGAGATCGGCATCCACCTCACCGCCGGTTCAGAGCGCAATGCGATCTATCACAATACCTTTATCAACAATCAATTTCAGGTCAAATATGTCGCCAGCCGCCAGGCCGAGTGGTCACACGAGGGCAAGGGCAACTACTGGAGCGACTACCTCGGCTGGGATCTCGACGGCGACGGCATCGGTGACCAGCCGTATGAGCCGAATGACGGGATCGACAAACTGCTATGGCGCTACCCGCTGGCCAAGATGTTAATGAACAGCCCGGCGATTCAGACCCTGCGCTGGGT
>SLIM01000085.1 GCA_007135625.1 Gammaproteobacteria bacterium | reverse complement strand
TAGCGTATTGATTCAACTGCTGTAGCGTGCGATCCCCTTGCAGGGCGACCCACATAATCGGGCTGGCATCGGTCTCTATTTTGGCGACTACCGGCGGGTCGGCATCGGTGGGAAGCTGACGCAGCACCTGGTTGACCTTGGCCTGCACCTCGGTGAAGGCTACGTCAATATCTTTGCTTAAGTTGAAGGTGAGGGCCACTACCGAGACCCCAGGAACGGAGTTGGAGATGACCGAGTCAATACCGGGGACGCTGTTAATCGCCGATTCGATAATGCTGGTGATCGAGGCATCGACAATCTCCGGGTTGGCTCCCGGCAGCACGGTGGTGACCGAAATGGCAGGAAAATCAATGGCCGGGTAGCGGTCTACCCCGATGCGATCCAGGCTGACCAGCCCGAACAGCAGCAGCACCGCGCTCATCATATAGGCCAATACATGGCGGCGAATGGAGAGTTGAGGGAGATTCATGGTGCCGACTCCACCTGAATTAAGGCACCGTCGGTGAGAAAACCGGCCCCGTCAACAATCACCTGCTCGCCCGGCTCCAGCCCCTCCAGAATCTGCATCTGCTCGCCAAAGCGGCGACCGGTGCGCACCACCCGCTGCTCGGCTTTGTCGTCACGGCGCAGAAAGATCACGCTACCCGTGGGGCGCGGTACCACGCTCACTGCGGGGAGCAGTAGCGCCTCTTCATAGCGGTAGAGTTCCACCGCCGCATCGACCGAGGCCCCCGGTCGCCAGCCGCCGGGGTTGGGAAACTCGGCCAGGGCCAGCACTGCCCGTCCGCCACCGACCGTTGGGCGCAGCTCGGTGAGGGTCACCGCCAGGCAGGGGGTGGGGAGGGTGTGGCACAGGTCGCTCTGCCCGGCAGCGGGGGCGGCGGGTGAGTGGAGCCAGATCGGCAATCCGGGGCGGAGCTGGTCGGCCAGCGCTTCGGCAAACGGTAATTGGGCGCGAAGCGTCTCATCGCTGCTCAACTGGATCAGCGGCTCCCCTTGCCCGGCCCAATCCCCGGCATCGACCAGGCGGCGTTCTACCTCTCCCGCTACCGGAGAGCGGATCTCGGTTCGCGCCCGGTTGCGCTCGGCCTGCGCCAACTGCACGCGGGTTGCAGTGAGCTGCGCCTGTAGCGCCCGCAGTTCGGCGTTGCTCTCATCGACATCACTCTGGGAAATCAGGTTTTGCGTCAGCAGGGTTCGGTTGCGCTGCAACCGCCGCTGTTGGTTCTCAATCAGCGCATCAAGGCGCTGTAACTCCGCTTCGGCCCGCTGCCGCTCCAACTGAAAATCGCCATCATCAAGGCGCAGTAGGAGCTGACCGCGTGCTACCCTCTCCCCCTCATCAATCAGTACCTCAACCACTCGCGCCGCAACTTCGGCGGAGAGGGTGGGGGCCTGTTTACTCACCAGGCTGCCGAGGGTGCGCTCGATCACCGCTACCGATTCCAACCGGCTGGTGATCACCGTTACCGGCAGCGCACGCGGCCCGCTGCTGGTCGGGGTCTGCTCCTCCTCTTCACAACCGACGAGCAACAGCGCTCCTCCCGCGAGCAGCAGGATCGCCAATTTTTTGCAAACGTGTGACATCGTTACACCTCCTCCTGGCTGTTTTCAATGGGTAGGGTGCCGTGCTGGAAAATATCCATAAACTGACGTACATAGCGGTCGGGGTCATTCCCAAAATCGACCCCTTCAAGGTGTTGCAAGATCTCTTGGGACTGAAAAAAGAAGACGTTTGTCCCGAGCAGTAGGGTGCTGACAAAGACCGGGTCGAGTGTGGAGCGGAGCGCCCCGGAGCGCTGACACTCGGCAATAATGGCTACTAGGCGATTGAAGTTATTGCGAAAAACATCCTGTGCCAAGCGCTGCGCGGTGCCGGGGCGGTTCTCCACCACTTCACGAAGAATTAAGCGGGAGTCGCGGCTCTGCTGAAACATCTGGTGCAGATGCGCTCGCAAAAAGCCCTCAATTCGCTGCCAGGCATCTCCCTCGCCGTTGGCCATCGCCTCTAGCGAGCTGTGCGAGGCATCGCAGGCACGCCGGAGTGACTGAATATAGAGTTCATCTTTCGATTTGAAGTGGTGAAAGATGTTGGCTTTGCTCACTCCTGCGGCTTCTGCAATGGCGCTCATGGAGATTGAATCGAAGCCGTCGCGGGCGAATAGATCCATTGCCGTATCTAAGATGTGGTGAAGAGTCTCCTCGTTGCGGGAAGAGGGGGGCATGGGCGGGGCCTCTGGTTGGATTGTGTTGAGTCCATTGTACTAACCGACCGGTCGGTTTGTCCAGCGCGATGGCTTTTTTTAGTCCACATTCCGCACCCCCGCGCAACACACGGATTCAAAAGATACATTTCTTTTTAGCATGACTATAGAAAAACATAATAATTTATTCGAATCAGTGGGTTATAAGGACAAGGTGCGGAAAGTCGGTTTTAGAACGGCCAGATCAGCGGGGCGAGGGTGACGGAGATGGCGGCCATGAGCAGGTTGAGGGGGATGCCGATGCGCAGGTAGTCGCTGAAGTGGTAGCCGCCGGGGCCGTAGACCATGAGGTTGGTCTGGTAACCGATGGGGGTGGCGAAGCTGGCGGAGGCGGCCATCATAATTACAAAGATAAAGGGGGTGAAGCTGACCCCGAGTCCTTCGGCTGCGGCTTTGGCGATGGAGAACATGAGAACCGCAGCGGCGTTATTGGTGATGGTTTCGGTAAAAAAGCTGGTGAGCAGGTAGATGGCGAGGAGGGTGAGCCACGGGTTTTCGCCAGCGAGGGCGATCCAGGCGTGGGCGATGGCGGCGGCGGCCCCACTCTGCTCCATCGCTTGGCCGAGGCCGATGGCCGCGCCGATGGTGAGCAGGACTTGCCAGTCGATGGTATTCCGCGCCCGCTGCGGGGAGGTGCAGCGGGTCGCCAGCATTAGGGCGGCGGTGACCAGTGCAGCGAGGAACATGGAAACCCCGAGGAGAACTACAGCGAGGATCATGCCGAGCAGCAGTGCGAGGGCGAGGTTGGCGCGTTCGTGGCGGGGCGGGGCGCTCTCTTCTAACGGGCTGATGAGCAGAAAATCGCGGCTATGGCGGTAGCGTTCAAGAAAGGCGGGTCGCGCCTCCAGCAGCAGGGTGTCGCCCACGCAGGTGACCAGGTCGCCGACTTTGCCGGGGAGCCGTTCGCCACCCCGGGCGACGGCGATAACCACCGCTTGGTAGTGGGTGCGAAAGCGGGCTTCGCGAATGGTTTGGCCGAGAAATGGCGAGGCGGGGGAGACTACCGCTTCGGCGAGGATGCGGTCGTGGCGTGGCCCGGAGAGCTTAAATAACTGCTCCGGTGCGGGATGTAGGCCGCGAATTTTATAGAGGTCGATCACTGCGGTGACATCGCCGACAAAAAGCAGCCGGTCGTGGGGGTAGAGCGGTTCGTGGGGCGAGACGGCGGGGAGCAGGTTGCCGCCGCGCTCAATCTCGGCGAGGTAGAGTCCGTGCAGGCGGCGCAGTCCGGCCTGCTCAATGGTGCGTCCCACCAGGTCGCTGTCGCTGCTGATTAGCATCTCAATGGCGTACTCTTTGGTGCGGGTCGGGGTGCTGAGGGAGGAGTGGCGAAGGGGGAGTAGCCAGGGGGCGGTTAGGATCACGAAGAGGGTGCCGAGGAGCAGGCTGGGGAGGCCGAGCCAGGCGATCTCAAAGAAGCCGATGGTGGGGGTGTTGCCTTGTGCTGCGGCGAGGTCGGCGACAATGAGGTTGGTGCTGGTGCCGATGAGGGTGCAACTGCCGCCAAAGATGGCGGCGTAGGAGAGGGGGAGTAGCAGCCGTGAGGGGGCGATTTGGTGGCGTCGCGCCCACTGCTGGACGGTGGGGACGAGCATGGCGACAATCGGGGTGTTGTTGAGCAGTGCCGAGGCGGCGGAGACCGGCGGCATCAGCCGCAGCAGCGCCCACCGCTCACTGCGCGGGGTGCCGAGTAGGCGTTCGCTGGCGGCGCGCAAGGCCCCGGTCTCCATCACGCCCGAGGCGACCAGGTAGAGGACGGCGACGGTCGCTAGGCCGACGCTGGCGAAGCCGGAGAGGGCGAGGTTGGGGGTGATGACCCCAAACAGCAGTAGGAGGGTGAGTGCGGCGATCAGGATCAGGTCGGGGGCCAGGCGGGTTTTTGCCAGCAGCAGCAGTACCCCGCCGACGACGGCGAGGGTCAGCCATCCGTCCAGGGTCATGTGCGTGCGCTCCTCTGCTGCCTAGCCACGCTCGCCAAACAGTGCGCTGCCGACCCGTACCAGGGTTGCTCCTTCGGCAATCGCTGCTTCCAGGTCGTCGGACATCCCCATCGAAAGGGTGGTGAGGGGCTGCGCGGGGGTGGCGAGTCGGTCGCGCAGTTGGCGCAGTGCGGCGAAGGGTTGGCGCTGGGCGCTAAACGCCTCGCGGGCAGCGGGGAGGGTCATTAGCCCCTCTAGGCGCAGGCGTGGGAGTTGGTGCAGGGCGCTGACTAGGGCCGCTATTTCACCGCTTGCGACTCCGCCTTTGCTGCTTTGCTGGTCGATGTTCACCTGCACGCAGAGCTTGAGCGGTGGCAGGTGGGAGGGGCGCTGGTCGTTGAGGCGCTGGGCGTGGCGCAGGCTGTCGAGGCTGTGGACCCAGGCGAAGTGTTCGGCGATGGGGCGGGTTTTGTTGCCTTGAATGCGCCCGATGAAGTGCCATTCGAGGGGGTACTCCGCAAGTTGTTCGATCTTCTCTAACGCCTCTTGCAGGTAGCTTTCGCCGAAACGGTGCTGACCGGCAGCGTGGGCGGCGAGGAGGTCGCTAGCGGGGCGGGTCTTGCTCACGGCGACCAGTTGCACCGAGCCGGGATCGCGGTGATGCTGCCGTTCTGCCTCGCGGATCTGCCGTTCGATTTGGTGCAGGCGCTGGGCGATAGGGGGAAGGTCGGTCATAGTGTTTGCATTGGGTGCGCAGAGTAGGTATGATTTTCCTTTGCAGGGTTTTACCGGATGGTGCAGTCAGTGACGACGGTTTCAGGTTATACTCTAGCAGAAGCGGTGCCGCGTCAGGCACTGGGATTTGTAGATGAATTACCGCCAGTGGGTTGGCGGGTGCTACCGGGAAGAGGATAACTTCATGGATATTGCAGAATTACTCGCTTTCAGTGTTAAGAACGGTGCGTCGGATCTTCACCTGTCCGCAGGGTTGCCGCCAATGATTCGGGTCAGTGGCGATGTGCGACGTATTAACGTACCGCCGCTGGAGCATAAAGATGTACACTCCTTGGTGTACGACATTATGAACGATAAACAGCGCAAGGATTTTGAGGAGTTTCTGGAGACCGACTTTTCGTTTGCCATTCCCGGCTTGGCCCGCTTTCGCGTCAACGCCTTCAACCAGAATCGTGGTACTGGTGCGGTGTTTCGGACCATTCCCTCCAAGGTGCTGACCCTGGAGGAGTTGGGCGCACCCGATATCTTTAAGGATTTGGTGCAGGTCTCACGCGGCATGATCTTGGTCACCGGGCCGACCGGTTCGGGCAAATCGACCACCCTGGCGGCGATGATCGACTATATTAACGATACGGAGTATGGTCATATCCTGACCATTGAAGATCCCATTGAGTTTGTTCATCAGAGTAAGAAGTGCCTGATCAACCAGCGTGAAGTCCACCGCGACACCCTCGGCTTCTCCAACGCGCTGCGCTCGGCGCTGCGCCAAGACCCCGACAGCATTCTAGTGGGTGAAATGCGTGACCTGGAGACCATTGAGCTGGCCCTGACTGCGGCAGAGACCGGTCACGTGGTGTTTGGTACTCTCCACACCAGTTCGGCGGCCAAGACGGTGAACCGTATTATCGACGTATTCCCCGCCT
>SLIM01000117.1 GCA_007135625.1 Gammaproteobacteria bacterium | reverse complement strand
TCCCGGAGCTTGGTGGAGCATCTCAGGAGCTGAACAGATGCTCGCGTTACGTCTTTGTCGGGCTAACGGAAGATGGGAGGAGTATTGGCAGTCCCAAAAATTACTTGCAGCATAGAGGAATTGCGGACGCTTCACTTTGAGTCGCACCCGTGGGGAGCGATGCAAAAACCCTCATGAAGCTTAAATTATCGGTATAAGCAGAGCCATGACAAAGATAAACACGGACTACTTTGCACGCTGCATTGCCACGCTAGATCGCGCCTTTAACGCCTTGCAGAAGCTGGAGACGGAAGATGAACTTTATGACATCTATCGCGCTGCGTGCGTGAAAGAGTTTGAGATCATTTTAGAGCAGTCGGGAAAATTAGTAAAAAAATGTCTGATGCCCTATTTTGCCAGCCCGAAACAGGCGGATCGCTTAACCTTTAAGGATATTTTTCGCCACGCCGCCAAGTTTAGCTTCATCACTCTGGAGGAGTCGGAACGCTGGTTGCTCTATCGTGACAACCGCAATGACACCGCGCATGATTATGGCGAGGGTTTTGCCGAGAAGACTTTGCAACTGCTGCCGCTATTTATTGTCGATGCCCGCCACCTTTACGAAGTAATACAACACCATGACCCCTCACTTACTGATTCGTGATAAAGACCGCGCAGCTTTGGAGCAACTGCTAGCCCGCTATCTGCCGAGCGTAACGGCATGGGCATACGGCTCGCGGGTGAATGGCAGGGCGCATGATGCCAGCGATTTGGATCTGGTGCTGCGCTCTACCGATCTGTCGCCGATTCCTTTTTCCGAGATGGAGGCTTTTGTCAGTGCGGTACGCGAGTCTACTATTCCGATTTTGATTGAAGCGCGTGACTGGGCGCGACTGCCTGTCAGCTTTCACGAGGAGATTGAGAAAAAGTATGTGGTGGTTCGGGAGGGTCGGCGCTAGAACCAGAGGGCGGTCGCGTTGGTACTCAGTCCGTAGGCGCTACAATCACCGCCACTAGGCTGGCTTTGCAGCGGGCCATGCGCAAATGAAGAGGCGAAAGCACTGGCCGCTGCTCTCGCTGTAGAGAACCAGTAGAGAACCATGGGGTCAAACTTGATTACTAGTTGAACAGTTTCAATCGAATCTGACCCTTTTGGTTTTGGTTCCAGGAGTTCCCACGATGCCTATCGCCGAAAGCAGCCGCGACCTAGTCGCCGAAAGCACCCTATTTCTGCGAGAACAACGCGCCCACGTCTACCACTTTCTACACCACCTGTTAGCCCTGGATCGCCCCCTGCTGCTACGCTCCGACCTGCTCGACCTACTCGCCGAGCTGGATCGCGAAAAGAGCGAAGAAGAACAGCCCCTTAGCGAGACCCCCTTTGGCGAACTGCTGGGCTGGTGCCAAGAAGCGGTGATGCGCGACTGCTGGCTCTGCTTGGCACTGCGCCCGCGCGCAGGTCGCTGGATCTACATCCGCATCCACCAAGAGACCCTCGACCTGGAACAGATCCCGGTCGCCGAATTTTTGCGCTTCAAAGAGCAGCTCGTCCTCGGTGGAACCCCCTCCGAATGGGTGCTAGAGGTCGATTTTGAACCCTTCTCACGCGGACTCTTCAAGCTCCGCGAAGGGGACTCCATCGGGCGCGGAGTCGAGTTCATGAACCGCCGCCTCTCCAGCCAACTGTTCGAAGGACTAGGACACGGCGACCAGCGGCTGCTCGATTTTTTGCAAGTCCACACCTACAACGACCACCAACTGATGCTCAACGACGGCATCGCCGATGTGCAGGGACTCCGCAACGCACTGCGCCGCGCCGAGCGGCTGCTCAAGGGACACCCCAAAGAGACCCCCTGGGAGAAGGTGCGCCACGAGCTACGCAGCCTTGGCTTTGAGCCGGGGTGGGGGCATGACGTAGCGCGTATTCGCGACACCATGCGGCTGCTCCTCGATATTCTGGAGGCCCCTTCACCGCAGAGCCTGGAGCGCTTTCTCGGGCGGGTACCGATGATCTTCTCACTAGCGATCATCACCCCCCACGGCTTCTTTGGCCAATCCAACGTTCTCGGACGACCCGACACCGGCGGCCAAGTGGTCTATATCCTCGACCAGGTGCGTGCTATGGAGCGCGAGATGCGCCAACGCCTGCAAGAGCAGGGGCTAGAGATCGAACCGCGAATTGTGATTCTCACCCGGCTGATCCCCGAAGCCGAGGGGAGCCGTTGCGACCAGCGCCTCGAACCGGTAGCCGGTACCCACAACTGCACCATCCTGCGGGTACCCTTTCGCACCCCCAACGGCGAAGTGGTGCCGCACTGGATCTCCCGCTTCGAGGTGTGGCCCTACCTGGAGCGCTTCGCCCTCGATGCCGAGCGCGAACTCGCCTCCGAACTGGGCGGGCGGCCCGATCTGATTATCGGTAACTACTCCGACGGCAATCTGGTCGCCTCGCTCATGAGCGAGCGGCTGGGAGTGACCCAGTGCAACATCGCCCACGCCCTGGAGAAGACCAAATACCTCTACTCCGATCTCTACTGGCAAGAGAACGAATCCCGCTACCGCTTCTCCTGCCAATTCACCGCCGACCTGATTGCGATGAATAGCGCCGATTTCATCATTACCAGCACCTACCAAGAGATCGCCGGCACCGACGAGACCGTTGGCCAGTATGAGAGTTACACCACCTTTACCCTCCCCGATCTCTACCGCGTGATTAACGGCATCGACATCTATGACCCTAAATTTAACATCGTATCACCCGGGGCCGATGCCGAGATCTACTTCTCTTACCAGCAGCAGGAGCGCCGCCTGCGCTACCTTCACGAAGAGCTGGAGGCGCTCATTTTCGGCGAAGAGAGCGGCGAGGAGCGGCGCGGGGTGCTGGCCGAGCGCGACAAACCGCTGATCTTCACCATGGCCCGTCTCGACCGCATCAAAAACATGACCGGTCTGGTGGAGTGGTACGCTAACGCCCCCGAACTGCGCGAACGGGCCAACTTGCTGGTGATCGCTGGCCACGTCGACCCCAACCGCTCCGGCGACGAGGAGGAGCGCGAACAGATCTACACGATGCACCGCCTCTTTGACGAGCACCAGCTCGATCACCAAGTGCGCTGGCTTGGGGTACACATGGAGAAGTCCCTCTCCGGGGAACTCTACCGCTACGTCGCCGACCAGCGTGGGGTGTTTGTGCAACCGGCGCTGTTTGAAGCCTTCGGCCTCACCGTCATTGAGGCGATGACCTCCGGACTCCCGACCTTCGCCACCCGCTTCGGCGGCCCCGCCGAGATTATTGAACCGGGGATCTCCGGTTTTCACATCGACCCTAACCACGGAGCCGAGGTCGCCCAGCAGCTTA
Organism: Gammaproteobacteria bacterium; assembly: GCA_007135625.1. Taxonomy (GTDB): domain Bacteria; phylum Pseudomonadota; class Gammaproteobacteria; order Chromatiales; family Chromatiaceae; genus SLIM01. The sequence goes on along the minus strand of SLIM01000117.1, from coordinate 2,511 downwards.
GTGACTTCTTTGCCCGCTGCGCCAATGAGCCGGAGTATTGGGAGGAGATCTCTAGTGGCGGTAGGGAGCGGGTCGAGAGCCACTACACCTGGCAGCGCTACGCCGAACGGATTATGACGCTCTCCCGCATCTACGGCTTTTGGAAGTATGTCACCGACATCGACCGCGCCGAGACCCGCCGCTATCTCCAGATGTTCTACGGTTTGCAACTGCGCCCGCGTGCCAAGTGAGCGGGGAGGGGGGTGAAAGGGCGGGTCTGTTTTTGCTGCACTCCGACAACTTCCCCTCTACTCGCCCCACGGAGTCTCCCAGCCTTCAAATCAGCTCCAGCACCTCGGTCAGGCGTTCGATTCCGTGAATTTCCATCTCTACCTCATGATGCTTGGGGGGAAGGTTGGCGGCGGGGACGATGGCCCGTTTGAAGCCATGTTTCGCCGCTTCGCGCAGCCGCTCTTGGCCATTGGGAACCGGGCGAATCTCCCCCGCGAGTCCGATCTCGCCAAAGGTCACCAAGCGCTCGGGAAGCGGTTGATCACGATAGCTAGAGAGTACCGCCAGCACCACCGGCAGGTCGGCAGCGGTTTCGCTAATGCGCACTCCGCCGACGACATTAACATAGACATCCTGTCCATACATCGGAATACCGCCGTGGCGGTGGAGTACCGCTAACAGCATACTCAGCCGGTTCTGCTCTAGCCCCAGAGTCACCCGCCGGGGGTTGGCCAGCGGACTCTCATCGACCAGCGATTGAACTTCGACCAGCAGCGGGCGGCTCCCTTCACGGGTCACCATCACCACACTGCCGCTCACCTGTTCGCGATGGCGCGAGAGGAAGATCGCCGAGGGGTTGCTCACCTCTTTCAGACCCCGGTCGGTCATCGCGAAGACCCCCAGCTCATTCACTGCGCCAAAGCGGTTTTTAATCGTGCGAATCAGTCGAAACGGGCTGCCCGGCTCCCCCTCAAAATAGAGTACGGTATCGACCATGTGCTCCAGCACTCGTGGCCCCGCTAGCGCCCCCTCCTTGGTGACATGGCCAACCAGAAAGATGGCGGTGCCGCTCTGCTTGGCAAAACGGACCAATTGCGCCGCCGACTCGCGTACTTGACCGACTGAGCCGGGGGCCGATTGCAGTTGCTCGGTAAAAACGGTCTGAATCGAATCGATCACCATCACCCGAGGCTGCTCGTGAGCGGCGATCTGAAGAATGCGTTCGACATTGGTTTCGGCGAGCAGTCGCAGGTGGTGGCGCGGGAGATCAAGACGTTGGGCGCGTAGGCTAATCTGCTCGGGGGACTCTTCGCCACTCACATAGAGATTACTCAGTTGCTCGCCCAGTTGCGCCATGCTCTGTAACAGTAGCGTGGATTTACCGATGCCGGGGTCGCCGCCGATCAGTACCACCGAACCGGGAACCAAGCCACCGCCGAGTACGCGATCCAGCTCTCCGGTTCCGGTCGGATGACCGCGCTGTAACTCTGGGGAGATATCGGCGAGGTTACGCACCTCACTCTGCCGGGCGCTGCCGGCATAGCCGCTGAAACGGGGGTTGCGCGGGGGAGGGACGCTGGGCAGCGACTCGCTCAGGCTGTTCCAGGCACCGCACTCACCGCACTGCCCAGACCACTTGGGAAAGCGGCCACCACACTCTTGACAGCGATATTCGCTCTTGGTTTTTGCCATGGGGGAGGGCCGGTGCAGGAGGGGGAGGGAAGGCCCGCCTACTGCTCCACCAGCAACCGCTCGAGTAGCGCTTTCTGGGCATGGAGGCGGTTGCCGGCCTGTTCCCAGACTACGCTCTGCGGCCCGTCGATCACCTCAGCACTCACCTCTTCGCCGCGATAGGCGGGCAGGCAGTGGAGGAAGAGCGCGGCGGGGTCGGCGGCCGCCATTAGGGCTGCATCGACTTGGTAGGGGTCGAAAATCTGCTTGCGGCTGGCTTTCTCCTCCTCTTGGCCCATGCTGACCCAGGTGTCGGTGGTGACGAGCCGGGCACCCGCTACCGCCTGGTAGGGGTCACGCACGATCTGGCAGCGGTCGCCAGCGGCGGCGAGGATCTTGGGGTCGGGTTCAAATCCCGAGGGACAGGCGATGCGCAGTTGAAAATCAAACTGGCGAGCGGCGTTGATGTAGGAGTTGCACATGTTGTTGCCGTCGCCGATCCAGGCAACGCTCTGTCCGGCAATCGGCCCGCGCTGCTCCCGGTAAGTCTGCATGTCGGCCAGCAGTTGGCACGGGTGGAGCAGGTCGGTCAGGGCGTTAATGACCGGCACTTCGGAGTGGGCGGCGAAGCTCTCCAGTTTGGCGTGTTCAAAGGTGCGAATCATTACGCAATCGACCATCTGCGACAGCACCCGGGCGCTATCCTCAATCGGTTCACCGCGTCCAAGCTGGGTGTCACGTGGTGAGAGAAACAGCGCATGGCCACCGAGTTGGGTCATGCCGACCTCAAAGGAGACTCGGGTGCGGGTCGAGGACTTCTCAAAGATCATGCCCAGGGTGCGCTGTTGC
>SLIM01000288.1 GCA_007135625.1 Gammaproteobacteria bacterium | reverse complement strand
GTGTAAATAGCGTAAATATTGCCACGAATAGCAGCAATATTATTGTGAATAGCTTGAACATTTCGATCAATAGCGGTAATATCGCGATTAACAGTGGCAATATTAACATCAACAGTGGAAACATCGCCTTTAATAGCCGCAACATCGCCATTAACAGCGGAAATATTGCGGTCAACTCGACGAATATCCGGATCGAACAGCGTAACTCTGAAATCTTCTGCGAGCAGCTTGGTCTCTCTTGGGATCCGAGCACCAACGCCTGCGGTGTCGGTGCTGGTGGTGGCCCCACCCTAGCCGACCGCGTCGATAATTTGGAAGGGCGGATGGATCAGGCGATGCGCGGTATCGCCATCACCAATGCAATGGAAGTGCTGATGCCCGATCCGCATAAGCGAGGACGGGTTAACCTGGGGTGGGGTCACTACGCAGGATACAGCGCCATCGGTGTGACCGCCGCAGGTCGCATTACCGACGACATGGCCTTCTGGGCGGGCCTAGGTGCCGACTCCAGCTTTGAGGAGGTCGGTGGTAAGGTGGGTGTCAGCTTCCAGTGGTAGCACACCGCCCCCCCTCGACAGAGGGGGGGGTGTACAACGCTCTTTGACTATCGGGTATAGCACATACACAGAGTGCTGGGTAGCCGCCCCCATAGGGCTGAACGTACTCGGCCCCCGTGCTGTCTGCACTTATTCGCCTTCATTCGCCGCGCTGCGGCTCCTCTGCTCTCTCTTCAGCGATACCTGACACACGCCATCATCACTGCGTTCTTCCTCTCTCCTCTGCTCTCTCCTCTACTCTCTCCTCTCCTCTCTCCGCAACCACCCGCGCTCTATGGGGTGCGACTCAAAGTGAAGCTTTAGGCAGGGCGGTACGAAATGACCTTCGGAAGAAGGTCATGGATCGCTCTGGAGCGGTGACAGGTAGTCTGAAGCACCCGCCCTACAAAGCCTTGCGCGTCAATTTGAGTCGCACCCCACTCTATTCTGTACTTTTTCTATAAGTACTGTCCCTTCTCTGTCATCTTGCTGTGCTACCGTTATAGGCCTGAAAGATGAGAAGCGTACATGCTATCCCTTGAAAGATATTGGCCGGAGGGATGGCCAAGGCCTTATTTGCTTGTTCTAAAATGGCTTGACGTGAATGGGGAATGGTTTAGCCGACTTTTCGCACCTTGGCCTTGGCCATCCTCCGGTCAATACCTTGATCGGAAAGCGTCAAGCGGGGCATTTCGCCCTAAGGACTCAGCCACTTACGGCGGGACTTTCGCTGTGAGCGGTCAAGGTGGCCGGAATGACGATCAAGGCCCGCACCTTGCCCTTATAACCTACTGACCTGAGTAAATTATTGTGTTTTTCTGTAGTCATACCAAAAGGAAATACATCTTTTGAATCAGTGTGTTGCACGGGGGGTGCGGAATGTGGGTTTCAATAATAAAGTGAAGACTTTTCGGTGAGACTCCCCATGCAGGCACAGAATCTACAAGTTCTTTTGCCGTGATGATTGTCTTTGTTATTGATGAACCGTTTCTAGTCATATCTTTCTCTTTTACCATTGTTTAAAATGATCAGTTGGCCAGTACAGAGAGCGCTACCGAAGTGAGTTGAGACGGCTGTATAAGACAGGTTGACTCATGTAGGTGGCGCAGGTTGTAGTGGTATCCATCCATGCTTGATCATTGTAAACAGTGGAGTTTGAGTAATGTCAAAGAGAGTCTTGTTGCCACTGATTTTTCTATTTCTGGCATATATACTATGGATAAGTTCCGACTTCATGGCGATTGCCGCCGGGGTCGCGCTCTTTATGTTTGGGATGCTCTGCCTTGAAGAGGGGTTCAAGATCTTCACCGGGGGAACGCTGGAGGTGATCTTGCGTAAATCGACTGACCGGCTCTGGAAGAGTCTGGCGTTCGGTATAACCAGTACCACTCTAATGCAGTCAAGTACCCTGGTCTCGCTGGTCACCATCTCTTTTGTGAGTGCCGAGATGATCAGCCTTGCGGCAGGGATTGGCGTGATTATGGGGGCCAATATCGGTACCACCACAGGTGCCTGGTTGATTGCTGGCCTGGGGTTGAAGGTTGATATTGCCGCCTACGCAATGCCAATGTTGATCTTTGGGGTACTGCTCCTGATGCAGAAGGAGCAAAGTTTTAAGGGGATTGGTTATCTATTGATGGGTGCAGGTTTTCTCTTTCTTGGTATTCATTATATGAAGGAAGGGTTTGAGGCCTTTCAACAGAGCTTCGATCTTTCGCAGTATGGGGTTGAGGGGCTGCGCGGGGTGCTGCTCTTTACCTTTATTGGAGTGGCGGTTACTGTGGTGATGCAGTCCAGTCATGCCACCCTGTTGATTATTATCACTGCCCTTTCGACTGGTCAGGTTGGTTATGAGAACGCTCTGGCCCTCGCGATTGGGGCCAACCTGGGGAGTGCAGTCACCACGGCCCTAGGCGGCATGGCCTCAAACCTTGGGGGGCGTCGGCTGGCGGCGGCGCATGTGCTGTTTAACGTGGTGACGGCACTGGTTGCGATCACTCTAATCGGCCAACTCGCCGCCTTGGTCGATCTACTGGCGCGACTGTTGGGGATTCGCGAAGATGATTTTCTTTTGAAACTCGCGCTCTTTCACACCCTTTTCAATCTGCTCGGGGTGGTGCTTTTCACTCCCTTTGTCACGCAGTTGGAGCGGATGCTGATACGGGTGGTACGGGGGAGTCCCAAGGGGGTCGATCAGCCGCTCTATCTCGATCAGCAGGCGCTGGAGACCCCGGCAACCGCCACCTATGCGGTGCGCAAGGAGGTGGAGCGACTGTTTGATAACGCCTTCGGACTGTTGGCTCACGGCCTGAGTCTGCGGCGAGATACGATCGATTCGGAGGAGTCGTTGAGTGAGGCGGTCAAGTACACCCGGCGGATTTTCCCAGTCGATCTGGAGGAGGCCTATGAGGCACGCATTAAAGTGCTGCATAGCGAGATCGTCGCTTTTATCAGCGAGGCGCAGATGCGTGAATCGACCCGTGCAGCGACCGATGAGCTCTATGTGCTGCGCCAGGCGAGTCGCGATATTGTGGAGGCTATCAAGGATATGAAACATCTGCACAATAATCTGGCACGCCATGGACTTTCGACCAATGTGGCGGTGCGTGAGCGCTACGACCAGATTCGCTTGCAGTTGGCAAGACTTCTGCGTGAGCTACGCCAGATTTTGCGTGCGGAGGATTCCAGCCTGACCGTGCTGTCGCTGGATGCGCTGCGCCTCTCGTTGAAGCGGTCGAGCCAAAAGCTGATTGATGATCTCGATGAGATGATTCGGCACCGCCGCATCGCTCCTCCTATCGCCACCTCGGTGATGAATGATGAGTCCTATGTCAGTGACATCAGCCAGAATCTGATTGATGCCGTGCAGGTTCTGATTGCCCACCGCACGGAGTCGGTCGGTGGTCAGTTGCGCCTGGATGAGCAGGAGATTGAGCAGTTGGCGGGTAAAGTGGAGAGTGCAGGGTAGCCCTGCAAGATGGAATGGACTCGATCATCGCCCGATTTTTGAGCGTGGTGGCTAACGGGCCACCACAAAATAACTCATGGGAGGGTAGGCAATGAAGGTGAAAAAGTTGATGGAGCGTCTTGGGAGCTATCTGGATGCCGATATTGGCATTCAGATGGAGGAGGCGAGTTCAATCCGTAAGCTCCTCAAAGAGCTAAAGAAAAAGGAGCGGAGTCTGCGCCAGAAACTGGATGCGCTAGACCCGAAGGTAGCGCCCGAAGAGCGGGAAGAGCTACAGACCAAGCTCGATGTGATCTACGCCCAACGCAAAAAGGGACTGGTGCGGGTGAAAGAGCTGAAGAAGTCTATGAAGCAGTAATACCCTCTATAGCATGTGGCCGGTAGGTTGGGGTGACGCAGGAACCCCAACGAGCCTGAAGAGGCCTGTGAAGCAGCAATACCCTCTATAGCATGTGGCCGGTAGGTTGGGGTGACGCAGGAACCCCAACAGACTGCGTTTTCCAACACCCGAAATCAGTCAAAATGGTAATGCTTCTCCACCGGCTTGAGAATCTTCCAGGTGCAGCGCATTCCAGCGGGAAAAGTGATTAAATCGCCGCGCTTAAAGGTCTGCGGAGTCCCCCCCTCGGGGGTAACGATAAACTCCCCGCGCAAAATGTAACAACTCTCCTGCACCTCATAGCTCCAGGGAAACTCGGAGACCTCCTTCTCCCAGATCGGCCAGTCGTAAACCCCCAGCACATCCAATTTTGCCGGGGAAGGTTTGTGTTCGCAATAAATCTGCATACTCTATCCACCCTATCCACTTGGTCTACTCTATCCACGTAGTCTACTTCATCCGCTCCCTTCACCGCCGCCGACCAGGCAACAGATCGGTAATACTCCCTTCCCCCATCTCGGCAGCGAGGCCGAGGCTCTCACTCAGGGTCGGGTGGGGGTGGATGGTGAGAGCGAGGTCGGCGAGATCGGCCCCCATCTCCAGGGCGAGAACCGCCTCGCCGATCAGCTCACCGGCATTAGGCCCGACGATTCCCGCCCCCAAAATCTGTCTGCTTTCGGGGTCGAAAAGAAGTTTGGTCATCCCCTCATCGCGTCCGATACCGAGAGCGCGACCGGAGGCGGCCCAAGGGAAAATCGCCTTTTCATAGCGCGTGCCGTCCGCTTGCGCCTGGGTCTCGGTAAGACCCATCCAGGCGATTTCGGGATCGGTGTAGGCGACCGAAGGGATGGTGGCGGCATCAAACTGCACCTTGTGGCCGGCGATCACCTCGGCGGCGACCTTGGCCTCGTGGGTCGCCTTGTGGGCCAGCATCGGCTGGCCGACCACATCGCCAATGGCGAAGATGTGCGGGACGTTGCTGCGCATCTGCCCATCCACCGGGATAAAGCCGCGCTCATCGACATGTAGTCCGGCGGCCTGGGGGTTGATCAAGTTGCCGTTGGGGGTACGCCCAACCGCGACCAAGACGCAGTCATAGAGTTGCGCCTCGGCGGGGGCGTGGTCGCCCGCAAAGTGGACTTTTAGCCCTTCGTTACTCGATGTGATGGTGGTGACGCGGGTGCCGGTCATGATCGCACGGTAGCGTTTTTTGATTCGCTTCTCCAGCGGCTTGACCAGATCCCGGTCGCAGCCGGGGATGAGTCCCGGTTGCAGCTCGACCAGGTCAATCGCGCTGCCGAGCGCGGCGTAGACAGTAGCCATCTCCAGCCCGATAATGCCGCCGCCGATCACCAGCATTCGGGAGGGGATGCTGGCGAGGGCGAGCGCCCCGGTGGAGTCGATCAGGCGCGGGTCGTCGTTGGGAAAGTTGGGGATCTTCACCGGACGCGAGCCGCAGGCGACGATGCAGTGGTCGAAGGCGATGGTGGTGGTGGTGCCGTCGGAGGAGTCCACCCGCAGCAGCTTGGGCGTGGTAAAACGGCCCTCGCCACGGACGACCTGAACTTTGCGCTGTTTAGCGAGCTGCTTGAGACCGCCGGTGAGGCGGGCGACCACTTGATCTTTACCGGCACGCAGTTGGTCGAGGTCGATCTCGGGGGGGGCAAAGCGGATTCCGAGATGGGCCATGTCGCGGGTCTCGTCAAGAATCGCGGCGGCGTGAAGCAGCGTTTTGGAGGGGATGCAGCCGACATTCAGGCAGACCCCGCCGAGGGTGGCGTGGCGCTCCACCAAAACCACCTGCTTGCCGAGATCGGCGGCGCGAAAAGCGGCGGTGTAGCCGCCCGGGCCGGCCCCGAGAACCAGCACTTCGGCGTGCAGATCGATCCCCTCTGCGCGGGCAGGGCTGGGGGCGCTGCTTGGCGGTTGGGGGGCGGCGACGGGTGGTGCGCTGGGGTGCAGGGTGAGGAGCGGGTCGCCTGCGGAGAGTGTATCTCCCACCCGGACCAACAGCTCGGCGACCGTGCCGCTGGCGGGGGAGGGGATCTCCATCGCCGCCTTGTCGCTCTCCAGGGTGATGAGCGAATCGCCCTCGGCGATGGTCTGGCCGGGTTCGACCAGAACCTCAATCACTGCGACGGCACTAAAGTCGCCGATGGCGGGGAGGGTGACGGTTTGGGGGGTAGACATCGCAATACGCTCCACAAGCTAGTTCAGGCGACCGTGGCACTGTTTGTACTTCTTCCCAGAGCCGCAGGGGCAGGGTTCGTTACGTCCGATCTTGCGCTCGTCGCGCACAAACGGCTTGTTCTCCTCCGGCTGCTCTGTGGTTGGCTGTGGCTCCGGCTCACCGCCGCTCAATCCGCTGAACTCTTCATGGCGAAATTGGAACTCTTGCGGACTGGGCGCTTCGCGCTGGGGCAGCTCAAACTGAAGACGAATGCGCGAAAGGGTGGTGACCACGTCGTGCTTGATCACATCAAGCATGCGCGAGAACATCTCAAAAGCTTCGCGCTTATACTCCTGCTTGGGGTTCTTCTGGGCGTAACCGCGCAGGTGGATCCCCTGGCGCAAGTAGTCCATCGCAGCGAGATGCTCCTTCCAGTTCTGGTCGAGGATCTGGAGCATCACCTCTTTTTCGATGCGGCGCAGGGTCTCAGGACCGATCATCTTCTCCTTTTCGGCATACTCGGCATCCAGTTTTTCATGCAGGCGACGGCGCAGATTCTCCTCGTGAAGGTGGTCATCTTCGTCAAGCCACTGCTGAATCGGGTAGTCGGCTCCGAACTCCTTCTGTATCGCTTCGGTGAGGGCGGGGATGTCCCACTGCTCTTCAATGCTTTCGGGGGGGAGGTGGCGGCTGATCACGCTGTCGATCACATCCTGGCGCATGGTGTGGATGGTCTCGGCGATCTCCTCGGTATTCATCAGCTCATTGCGCTGTTCGTAGACCACCTTGCGCTGGTCGTTGGCGACATCGTCATACTCCAGCAACTGTTTGCGAATATCGAAGTTGCGCCCCTCGACCTTGCGCTGGGCGTTGGCGATGGCTTTGGAGACCCAGGGGTGTTCAATCGCCTCGCCCTTCTGCATTCCGAGCTTCTGCATCATGCCGGAGACCCGCTCGGAGGCGAAGATGCGCATCAGATTATCTTCCAGCGAGAGGTAGAAACGGGTCGAGCCGGGATCTCCTTGGCGACCGGAGCGACCGCGCAACTGGTTATCGACGCGGCGTGATTCGTGGCGCTCGGTGCCGATGACGTGTAGCCCGCCCGCCTCCATCACTTGGCGGTGGCGAACCTTCCAGTCGCTATGGATCTTCTCCATCTGGGTGCTGCTCGGGGCGCTCTCGCCGAGGTCTTCGACATCGGCATCGGGGTTGCCGCCGAGGACAATATCGGTGCCGCGACCGGCCATGTTGGTGGCGATGGTAATGGTGCCGGGACGACCCGCTTCGGCGATAATGCGAGCCTCCCGTTCGTGCTGTTTGGCGTTGAGTACATTGTGCGGAATCTGGTGCTGTTCGAGCAGATTGTGCAGCAGCTCCGAGGATTCGATGGAGGCGGTGCCGACCAGCACCGGCTGGCCGCGCTCTACGCAGTCGCGAATATCTTCGAGAATTGCGTTGTATTTCTCCTCCGGGGTGAGGTAGACCAGGTCGCCGAGATCTTTGCGGATCATCGGTCTATTGGTCGGAATCACCACCACCTCCAGGCCGTAAATCTGCTGAAACTCGTAGGCTTCGGTGTCGGCGGTGCCGGTCATGCCGGAGAGCTTTTTATAGAGCCGGAAGTAGTTCTGAAAGGTGATCGAGGCAAGCGTCTGGTTTTCGTTCTGAATCGGCACCCCCTCTTTCGCCTCGACCGCTTGGTGCAGCCCCTCCGACCAGCGCCGCCCCGGCATGGTGCGTCCGGTAAACTCATCAACAATGATGATCTCATTGTCCTTGATGATGTAATCAACATTCTTCTGAAACAGCGCATGGGCACGCAGTGCTGCTTGAACATGGTGCATCAGGATAATGTTCCCGGCATCGTAGAGGCTCTCTTCCGCCTTAAGCAGCTCCATCTCGATCAGCATCTCCTCGACCCTTTGGTGTCCCTCCTCGCTGAGGAAGACCTGGCGGTTCTTCTCATCGACCGAGAAGTCGCCGGGGCCAAAGTCGGGGCGGCCCTCCTCATCGGTGGTGGGGCTTTGGCGGGTGAGCGAGGGGATGATCTTATCTACTTTGGTGTAGAGGTCGGAGTTATCTTCGGTAGGGCCGGAGATGATGAGCGGGGTACGCGCTTCGTCAATTAGGATCGAGTCTACCTCGTCGATCACCGCAAAGAACTGGCCGCGCTGAACCCGCTGCTCCGGGGCGAAGGCCATGTTGTCACGCAGGTAGTCGAAACCAAACTCATTATTGGTGCCGTAGGTAATGTCGGCGGCGTAGGCCTCGCGACGGGTGACTGGGCGCAACTGGGGGTAGCCGTCGCTGCCGTCGCTGCTCTTGCCCCCTTCAAAAGATGGGTCAAAGAGGTAGGAGGCGCGATCCGGCCCGAATCCGCCGGAGGAGTTAATCACCCCGACACGTAACCCAAGATAGTGATAGATGCGTCCCATCCAGGCGGCATCGCGGCGGGCTAGGTAGTCGTTGACGGTGATGACGTGGACTCCCTTGCCGGGGAGAGCATTGAGGTAGGCGGCGAGGGTGGCGACCAGGGTTTTGCCTTCACCGGTACGCATTTCGGCGATTTTGCCTTGGTGCAGCACGATGCCGCCGATTAACTGCACGTCGAAGTGGCGCATCTCCATCGTCCGTTTGCCCGCCTCGCGCACTACGGCGAAGGCCTCGGGCAAGACCTCATCAAGTGTGCTGCCCTGCTCCAGACGTTGCCGCAGCGTGGCGCTGCGTCCTTGCAGCTCGGCATCGGAGAGGGCGCTGAACTCTGATTCAAGAGAGTTAATCGCGTAAATGTTTTTGGTGAGACGTTTGATCAGTCGCTCATTGCGGCTGCCGAATATCTTTTGGAAAATCTTGGTGACCATAGAGTACGTCTGTCCCTGTAATCGCGTGTGAAGCGTGAGTGGTGCCCCCCTTGTGTGGGGGGCGGTGGTTAAATAGGGAGGCTACTGGATCTCTCGCATGAACTCTTTAGGGTCTACGCTTTCGCCGTTAAGAGCGACCTCAAAGTGGACATGGGGGCCGGTCGAGCGACCGGTGCTGCCGAGCAGACCGATGACCTCTCCTTTAGTGACCAGCTCACCCGTTTCGACCAACCGCTCTTGCAGGTGGGCGTAGAGGGTGGAGTAGCCATTGCCGTGGCGGATCTCGACTGTGTTACCATAGCCGCCACGATAGGAGGAGTTGGTGACAATGCCCGAGGCGACGGCGACAACATTGCTGCCAGCGCGTCCGGCGAGGTCAATACCGGCGTGGAAGGAGCGTCTACCACTAAAGGGATCTTTGCGAAAACCGTAGAGAGAGGAGATCCAGCCGCTTGGAACCGGGCTTCCAGCGGGGAAAATCTCACGCTGAAGCTGGCGGTTCATCAGCAGCTCTTCGAGAAAACCCAACTTTTTTTCGCGATCCTCAATGGCGTGTGCAAGCTGCTGCATCTCAATGAGGAGATCATTGAGGCTAAATGGCTCATCCAAGCGGCTTTCATGGGGTGACTCCAGTCCACCGCGTGCGGGTGGGGTGCTGAAGTCAAACTCTTCGCTATCTAGCTCGCTAAGTTCGGCCAGGCGCTGACCGAGGGCGTTGAGGCGCAGGATCTCCGACTGCATCTGCCCCAGGCGCAGGGCGAGTGCATCAAGGTGATCGCGGGTGTCACTACGGTGTTGCTGAATATGGGTTTTCTGCTCTTGGAGCTGTTGCTGCACTGCATTGGCAGTAACATCGCTCTGTTGCATCCCCCCATGGGAGAGTCCCAAGGTGTAGCCGTACCAGCCGCCGCCCAGGATGGCGACGAGCAGTAGCAGCAGCACCAGGAAGCCGACGCTCCAGAGAGAAGTCCCGATACGACTAGAGGTTGCCGAAACCCCTGAAAGGAGTAGTATTTTCATGGATTCAATGCCCTTGCCGTTCGTCTTTTCCGATTTCTCACCGTATAGTGTAAATCAAGATGCCCAAAAAGCTACAGCGTGTAACTCAGTTTTTGACCGGTGCCAGTAAAATCGCACTGACAGACCCGCAGGTGGAACTCTATCGCCTGGTGCGGGAGTCTCTGCCTGCCGAGCTGGCGACGCACTGCCTGGGGGTCTCCCTGAAGGCAGGGCGGCTGACCCTGCTGGCCCCGTCGCCTGCCTGGGCCAGTCGCCTGCGCTACCATGCGGCGCTAATTCGTGCCCACCTGGAGCGGGCGGGGGTGGGGTGTGACCAAGTGGTGACCCGAGTTATCCCCCCGATTACCGGGATTAGCGGTGTGGTGCGCCATCCGGTGGCGATCTCTGTGAACTCTGCGCGGTTGCTGGTGCAGACCGCCGAACATATCGCCGATCCCGATCTGGCTGCGGCGCTGCGGCGGCTGGCGAGTCACGCCCGGCGGTAATCCTGCTTGTGTGCTATCCGTTCACATGCACCGGCTTGATGTAGGAGATCGGCAGATCTCGCTCATTCTCGTAGGTGACCTCCTCCCAGTTCTCCGGGTCGGCCAGTAGGCTTTTCAGCAGCCGGTTATTGAGTGCATGGCCCGACTTGTGGCCGGTAAAGGCACCGATTAGACTATGGCCGAGCAGGTAGAGATCACCAATTGCATCAAGAATTTTGTGTTTGACAAACTCATCCTCGTAGCGCAAGCCATCTTCATTTAAGATGCGAAAATCATCGAGAACAATGGCATTGTCCATGCTGCCCCCAAGGGCCAGTTTGCGCTCCCGCAGCATCTCGATATCCCGCAAGAATCCAAAAGTTCGAGCGCGGCTAATCTCCTTAACAAAGGAGATGGAGGAGAAGTCCATGGAGGCGAAGCGGGTGTGGTCGGAGAAGACCGGGTGCTGAAAATCTATGGAGAAAGAGACCTTGAAGCCGTTGTATGGCTCAAACCGTGCGTGCTTATCCTGCTCTTCGACAACCACCTTTTTCTTAATTCGGATAAAACGCTTGGGTGCGTTCTGCTCCTCAATGCCGGCGGACTGGATGAGAAACACAAAGGGGCCGGCGCTGCCGTCCATGATCGGCACCTCTTCGGCGCTGACATCGACGTAGGCATTATCAATGCCGAGTCCGGCAAAGGCCGAGAGCAGATGTTCCACCGTCGAGACCTTGGCTCCATTTTGCACCAGCGTGGTGGAGAGGCGGGTGTCACCGACATTCCCGGGGGTTGCCTTGATCTCTTGCGGCTCCGGCAGATCGACCCGCCGGAAGATGATGCCACTCTCCACCGGAGCGGGGCGCAGTGTAAGGTAGACTTTCTGGCCGCTGTGCAGGCCAACACCTGTTGCTCGAATGATGTTTTTGAGGGTGCGCTGTCTGATCATGAGGCTCCGAGCTGTCCTTGATGATTTCTAAATAGAGGATGTCCGATGAATTCTATCACGCAGTTGCGGTCCAAACAAACCTAGAGCAGGTGGTACGAAAGGCGCTGGCTGGGAGCCGCTGCCCGAAAAGCTGAGAACTGTGCCGCAAAACGGAGGATACACGGTTCACTTTGAGACGAAAATTGGGGACAATGGAGTTTGTCTCTCTGCCTGCCAAAATCTTGGATCACTGATGCCCGGGAGGATTGTTTATGCTGTATCGCTGGCTTCTGTTCGCTGCTCTGCCGCTTGCTTCCCCACTGCTGTGGGGGGCGGCGATGGAGCGGGAGACGGTGTTGGATCGCTATGTGGCGGAGGTCGATGCGGTCTATGCGTGGGAGGAGCGAGGCTCCTCCAAGAGCTGGCGGCATAAAACCTATTTTCTCAACTTGGTCTCTCAGGAGTGGCGCAGTGCCGACGAGGTGGATCGTACCCTGTGGGAGCATGAGCTAATCGTCACGCTACCCAACATGCCGGGGCGCTCCTCGCCGCGTAATACCGCGCTGCTGCTCATTGATGGCGGGGTCAACACCTCCGATCGGCTGACCCAGAGCGAGGATGCGATTGTGTTGCTGGCCAATGCCCTGCGCATGGCGGTGGCGGTGGTGCGCCAGGTGCCCAACCAGCCGCTCTACTTCGCGGACGAGCCGGAGGTGCGGCGGACTGAGGATGAGATCCTCGCCTACAGCATGGATAAATACCTAGAGAGTGGTGACGAGAGCTGGCCGGTTCACTTGGCGATGACCAAGGCGGCGGTGCGGGCGATGGATGCGCTGCAAGCGTACCTCGGCGAGGAGCGTGGGGTGCAGATTGATGACTTCGTGCTGATCGGAGCCTCCAAGCGCGGCTGGACGACCTGGCTGACGGCGGCGGTCGATCCTCGGGTGAAGGCGATTATGCCGATCTCCGCCGATCTGCTGCACCTGCGCGAGCAGTTTAACCACCACTGGGGGGCTTATGGCTTCTACGCCCCGGCGGTGCAGGATTATGTCGCTTACGACCTCAACTGCCGGGTGCAGAGCGCCCGGGGGCAGCGACTGTTGCAGATGATCGACCCCTATAGCTACCGCGAACGCTACACCATGCCCAAGCTGATTATCAACTCGGTGGGCGATCAATTCTTTGTTACCGACTCGGCGCGTTACTACTACGCCGACCTGCCGGAGCCGAAAGTGCTGCGCAACACCTTTAACACCGACCACCGCCAGGGAGATCGTGGGCAGGTGGAGGGGGTCATTCAGGCGGCGATGTTATGGGTCGATGAGCTGAACCAGGGAAAAACCACCCCGGAGTTTACCTGGACGGTAGAGCCGGATGGGGCAATTCGGGTCGATACCAGCGGTGGCAAGCATCCCGACCGGGTGACTCTGTGGCAAGCCCATAACCCCACAGCACGCGATTTTCGCCTGGAGGAGATCGGCGATGCCTGGGTAGCCACCCAGCTAAGTCCTGAAGAGGATGGTTATTACTACGGGCGGGTGGAGAGGCCGGAGGAGGGCTTCGTCGCCTACGCCGTCGAATTGCGCTATGACCGATCAGGTTTTGCCGGGCTGCTCAATCTCAACCAATACTACACCACCGAAGTGGTCGTGCGTCCCGACCACCTCCCTTTCGCCGCAACCGCCTGCCGCCTGGAGCAGCCGGGCCGCCTGGAGAACCCGAGCAGTGCCTCCACCCAGAGCGGCATCGGTCTCTTCTCCGGCTGGGTCTGCGATGCGCCCTCGGTGGAGATTGAGATCAACCGCCAACGCTATCTGCCAGCGGCCCACGGGACTACCCGACGCGATACTGAAGCGGTGTGTGGCAATACGCAGAGTGGCTTTGGTCTGCTCTATAACTTCAACCTCCTCGGTGACGGTTCTCACCAGGTTCGCGCCCTCAGCGAGGGGCGGGTAATCGGCAGTGCCGAGTTTGCTGTTACCACCCTGGGCGGGGAGTATCTGCGTGGCCTGAGCGGTGGTTATCGCCTGCGCGACTTCCCGCGCCCTGGTGAGCAGGTGCGGGTGCAGTGGGAGGAGGGGTTGCAAAACTTTGCGATCTCCGCTTGGGGAGCGCAGGAGCAGCCCGCCCCCACCCCGCTGGAGCGGGGGGCGACCCCACGCGGACGCTTGGAGAATCCCGCCAACGGCTCCTACCAAAGCGGTATCTCGCTGATCTCCGGCTGGGTCTGCGATGCCCAAGAGGTGCAGGTGGAGATTAATGGCGAGCGCACCCTGGCGCTCTCTTACGGTACCCATCGCGGCGATACCGCAGCGGTGTGTGGCTCGATCAACAACGGCTTCGGACTGCTCTATAACCTCAACCTGCTGGGTACCGGGGAGCATGAGATGCGACTCCTCGCCGACGGGGTCGAGATCGACCGTGGCCGCTTTGTGGTGACGACCCTGGGGGCAGAGTTTCTACGCGGTTCAGCGGGCTACTTTCGCCTGCCCGACTTCCCGGAAGCTGGCCACTCGGTCGATCTGCGCTGGAACGAGAGTCGTCAGCAGTTCCTGATGGAGCGGCATGATCGCGGCGAGTAGGTGATCGATTCGAAAGATAAAAAGCGTACACGCTGCCAGCTTGCAAGTGGCAGCGCCGCTGCGTCTCCTTACTCTCCCTTCTCTTCTCTCTCTTCTTCCCTGAATAGCCTGGGTATCGCCGAAGAGCCAGAGCGACTACAATAGGCCGCTTCGCCTCTTGGTAACCGGAAGGTAAAGCAATGGAAAAACTCAACCTATTTGTTCGGCTAATCGCAATCGTTGCGGGGGTGGTGATGATCTTCTTTGGTCTCAACTACGCCATTACGCTATTCTCACAGATCTACGAGGGGGTCATCAATCCCGCCAGTGTCGCCGCCACCATCGACCAGTGGGCGCTGCTGCTGGTGCGCGAACTGGATGGGATGGAGCATAACGCGGCCTTGGGCAAAGTCGAGCATCTGCGCATCATGGCACTCACCATCATCGGGGTTGGCGGGCTGCTGCTGACCTGGTTGACGATCCATATCGTTGTTGCCGGAGCCAAAGTGGTGCAGATCGCCGTCTCGGCAACCGCTAGCGCCCGGGATTGTGGTCATACCGCCGCGCCGCCGCAGCAGGAGCCGGATAGTGCCGACTACGCACCGCTACCGCCACGCCAGGCAGCTCCACGGCCAGCAAAACCCTGAATCGGACGGGTGGCCGCAGGCAGCGGCCAGCGGAGAGAGAGCGGAGGAGAGAAAATATAGCAGAGTAGAGAGAAGGGAGGACAAAGGACAGAGAGGAGAGAGATGGGGGTATGCACCATGCCACCTGCGATACCGCCGCGTGTACGCTTCTCATCTTCCGAGTCTATAGCAGCGAGGTAAAACGCATGGTAGGAATACTTTCTAAAAAATGGCGATTGGTCTGCTGCATACTCTTCAGTGCGCTCGCCCTGCTCCTCCTCTCTGCGCCGACGCAGGCCACCCCGCTGCTCTGGTTCGATGGCGACCAGCCGCGAGTGGTAACCCTCGCCGCCGACGAGCTGGTGCTCTTCCCCGGTCATCTTCCCCGGCCACAGCAGCGCGTCGGCGAGTTCTGGCCGGGAGCGGTGGTGGTCGCCGAACGCCTCGGACAGCTCCACCTGCGCCTTCCTGAAGTGGCGCAGGAGCGCCGTTTGCAGGCGCTCAACCGGCAGTTGGCGGCGACCCAAACGCGCTTGGCGCGGGTCTTCTACCGCTTTGGCGAGGAGCGCGAGCCGGGCCTTGCCTACCTGCTGGGTGAGGAGCTACTGATCCACTTCCACCACCCCCACAGCCGAGCAGAGGCGACCGCCTGGGGCGAGGCGCGAGGGCTGGAGCTGCTCGCCGATAGCGGTATGGATCACGCCTTCCGCTTCGCTTGCGGGGAGGCGCTGGCCTGCATCGAACAGGCGGCAGCCGCCTATCTCCTGCCGGAGGTGCGCTACGCCTACCCCAACTGGAGCCGACCGCGTGACCACCGCTACCTCGTCCCCGACGATCCGCGCTACCCGGAGCAGTGGAATCTCCACAACAGCGGGCAGCGCAGCGCCACCCCGGGTGCCGATCTCAACCTGCTCCCGGCTTGGCAAATCTCTCAAGGAGCGGGGGTGGTGATCGCGATGGTCGATGACGGCATGGAGCTGGTACACGAAGATCTCGCCCCCAACGTACTCCCCGGAGTCAGTTACAACTACCTCAACGGCAGCAGCGACCCCGGTGCCGGAGGACACGGCACCCACTGCGCCGGGGTGGCCGCCGCACGCGGCTGGAATGGCCTGGGCGGGGTGGGGGTCGCCCCCGCCGCCGGGCTGGTCGCCTTCAACCTGCTCGCCGCACTCTCCGATGCCAATGAGGCCGATGCCCTCAGCCGCGCCCAGGATGTGGTCGCGATCTCCAGCAACAGTTGGGGGCCGACCGATGCCTTCGCCTTTCTGGAAGGCCCCAGCCCCCTAGCGCAGGCCGCCCTCGCCGCCGGGGTGAGTGACGGGCGCGGGGGATTGGGAACGGTCTACGTCTGGGCGGCAGGTAACGGCGGTGATCGGGACAATGCCAATCTTGACGGCTATGCCAACTCCCGCTACACCCTCGCCATCGCCGCCAGCGACCAGCATGGCCGCCGCTCCGACTACTCCGAGCAGGGGGCCAATCTGCACCTCAACGCCCCAGTCGGTACCCGTACCTTCGGGGTTCTCACCACAGCGGTCAATAACCAATATATTGAAAACTTCGCCGGCACCTCCGCCGCCGCCCCGACGGTCGCTGGTGTGGTCGCGCTGCTGTTAGCGGCCAACCCGCAGCTAAGCTGGCGTGATCTGATTGCGATTTTGCTTCTCAGCGCCGAGCGCAACCACCCCGAGGAGGGCGACTGGGTGCAGAACGCTGCCGGCCACTGGGTCAACCACAAATATGGCTTCGGGCGGGTCGATGCCGCTGCCGCCCTCGCCCTTGCCGCCCACTGGCAACCCCTGCCCGAGGAGCGGCGGGTCGAGCAGCAGCGCACCCCCGCCCTGCCGATTCCCGATAACGACCCCATCGGAGTCAGTGACTCGCTCTGGATCGAGGAGTCGCTACTGATCGAGAGCGTCGATCTCTACTTCACTTCCAACCACCCACGCGGTGGGCAACTGGAGATTCTTCTCTACTCCCCTAGCGGCACCGAGAGTCTGCTGGCTCCCGTACTGAGCGGCAACCGCAGGCGCTATGAAAACTGGCGCTTCGGCGTGACCCGCCTGTTTGGCGAAGCGAGCCAGGGGGAGTGGACGCTGGTGGTGCGCGACAAGATCAGCGGAGAGGTTGGGCAGCTTGTCGAGTGGTCGCTGGTGATTCACGGCACCGCTTTCGATCCGCAGCGCGACAGCGACGGCGACGGCATCCCCGATTGGTGGGAGATCGAACACGGACTGAATCCCTACGATCCGAGTGATGCGCTGCTCGATCTGGATGGGGACGGCTACCGGAATCTCTATGAGTACCTCGGCGGCTCTGATCCCAATGATCCCGAGAGTACCCCGCAACACCCCCCATGCAGCGGTGATCAAGTCACCCTGCCGGTGCCACCCGAGCAGGTGCTGCGCCACTCCGCCAATGGGCGGATTCTCTGCTTCGCCAGCGAGCTGCTGCACAGTGCGGGTGATGTGGTCGTGGAGTCTGGGGCCGATATCTACTACATCGCCCCCACCATCCGCCTCTCCCCCGGCTTTCGGGTCGAAGCGGGCGGGCGCTTTACCGCAATCAGTGACCAGGCTGCCGGGCCGTAGGCGGGGGAGAGAAGAGTGAGGAGAGAGGAGAGGAGAGAAGAGAAGAGAAGAGAAGAGAAAAGACTGAGGAGAGAGGGGAGAGGACTTGCATCCCTCTGCTCTCTCTTCCCCGCTATAACACCCCCGGAACCCCCTCCACCACCGCCCCGTGACCGATGCCGCGCCGGGTAAACCAGCCGCCGCCCATCTCCAGCACATAGCGCACCGGCTGCAGCGAGCAGGTGAGCTGCGGATCGAACGGGCGCATCTCCGCATGATGCACAATCCGCCCTTGCTCATCCAAAAAGGCGATGGCGAGGGGGAGGGGGGTCTGTTTCATCCAGAAACAGCGCTCCCTGGACTCTTCAAAGAGAAATAGCATCCCCTCCTTTTCCGGTAGAGTCTCGCGAAACATCAACCCCTTTTGCCGCTGCTCCGGGGTTATCGCCAACTGCACCTCCAAACGGTGGCCCGCAATCTGCAGGTGGGTACGCGGCAGATCCAACTGGGGAGAGCCGGGAGCGGTCGCAGTAACGCCGCCAGTACACCACAGCAGCAGCCAGAGCCAAAGCAACCTCTGCGCAAGCCGGAGAAGAGGGGGGTGGTGAGAGATCTGGAGCGTAGGTGGCATATCG
This sequence comes from Gammaproteobacteria bacterium, assembly GCA_007135625.1. Taxonomy (GTDB): domain Bacteria; phylum Pseudomonadota; class Gammaproteobacteria; order Chromatiales; family Chromatiaceae; genus SLIM01. Next base: position 2,399 of record SLIM01000288.1, on the reverse strand, counting down.
GCACTTGGTTCTTGCGCAGTGTTCAGGAAAGGATAGCGAGTATAGACCCAAAACCGACTTTCCGCACCTTGCCCTTATAATCCACTGATCCGAATAAATTATTATGTTTTTCTATAGTCATACTCCGTCGTGCTGCCCAGAGCTTCACTTTGGGTCGCACCCTACCTCAAGGGGTGCGACTCAAACCGATGCGCAAGCCCTTGTAGGGCGTGCTTCAGGCTACCTCTCGCCCCCTCAAGAGCGACCCACGATCTCCTTCCGAAGTTGTGTCGTGCTGCCCAAAGCATCACTTTGGGTCGCACCCTACCTCAAGACCCATTGTGCAAAGAGGCGACGAATCTGTTACCCTTAGCAAATACTTCGGAGGCAATCAGCCACCGGTTACCCTGTTGATTTGAGATCTACCATGAGCACTAATAACTCTCCTTTTGTAATCTTGCTGGCGGAGGACGAACCCGCCGATGCCCACCTATTTCGTGCCGCACTGATCGAAAACCATATTCTGGCCGAGTTCCACCATGTTATGGACGGGCGTGAAGCAATGGATTTTGTCCGCCGACAGGGAGCGCGCTTTGCCGATGCCCCACGCCCCAACCTGATCCTGCTCGACCTCAACATGCCGCGCATGGATGGCCGCGAGTGCCTCGCCGAACTGAAGAGAGACCCGGATCTCTCTGAGATTCCGGTGGTAATTCTTACCACCTCCGAGGTGGAGCGCGACATTATCGCCTCCTACCAACTGGGAGCTGCCGGATTTATCACCAAACCGGTCGATCTTCAGCAGTTTATCGCCGCCATCGGCCAGTTGGGCGACTACTGGATCCAGCTAGTCCGCCTACCCAGCCGTGGTGTGGCGTAGCCCTCCTTGTTGCATGGAAGAGAGGCCGATGAACGGGGAGCGTCGCATCTACGGCTACGCCCTACTGGCCTTGCTGATTTGGAGCGCACTGCTTGGTGGATTGCTTTGGTACAACCTGGAAGAGGCCCGCGATCATATCGACGAACTGGCCCGCAAGGAGGCGCGAGCCAGCTTTAATAAAGACCAAGCCTTTCGGATGTGGGCCACCCAGCACGGCGGGGTCTATGTCCCGATTAGCGAACGTACCCCACCCAACCCCGCCTTGGCCCATGTTCCCGAGCGGGATCTCACCACCCCGGCAGGGGAGCAGTTAACCCTCATGAACCCAGCCTACATGCTGCGCCAAATTATGGAAGACTTTGGGGCGCTGTATGGAATCAAGGGCAAGATCACCAGCACCAAGCTGATGAATCCGATTAACGCCCCTGATGGCTGGGAGTTAGCAGCGATTCAGCAGTTCGAGAAGGGGGTTAGCGAGATCTTTGAGTACTCCGAGATCAATGGTGAACCCTACCTGCGCCTGATGGGGGCGATGGTTGTCCTCCCCGGCTGCCTGAAGTGCCATGGAGAACAGGGCTATCAGGTCGGGGACATTCGTGGCGGGGTCGGTGTCTCTATTCCGATGCAGGGCTATTTTGCTGATCTCAAAGTCGTTGTCGTGCAACAGGTCGTCACCTTCGGAGTACTCTGGCTGATTGGGGTAGTGGGCATTCTGCTGCTCACTCTGCTGGCGCAGTTACGGCGACGCGAGCGGCGACTACGGGGCGAGGAGCGTGAGCGCTACTACCGCGAAATTGAACGCGCTAACGCCGAGCTGATCCAGTTTGCCAACATCTCCGCCCACCACCTGATGGAGCCATCACGCCGCCTGCTGCTCTTCGCCCGCCGTTTGCAAGAGCGTAGCGAGGGGATTGCGAACGATGAGGAGTCACGCCTCGCACTGGAGTATATCCAGCAGGGTGCAACCCGAATGCGTGACCTAGTTCGCGATATTGAACGTTACCTGGCCGCCGCACTGCCGCGTGGCGAGGTCCGAGCGCACGACCCCGCGCCGCTACTGGCCAAGCTGCAACACCATCTGCTTACCGGAGAGGGCCATCCGCAAGGAGCGCAGATTATTGTCGAATCGCTACCGCCCCTCTGCCTCGACCTGCCGCGCATGAGTGATCTCTTTGCCGTGCTGATTAGCAACAGCCTGATTCACGCCACCAGCGAGCGGCAACCGCTGGTTCGCATTCATGGCGAGAGCCTGCCCGACCGGGTGCGGGTACGGATCGAAGATAACGGCCCTGGTATCCCTGCCGAGTACCGGGAACGGGTCTTTAAGGTCTTTGAGCATCTCGGAGCCAATCCGCTGGCGGGAACCGGGATTGGCCTCTCCATCGCCCGCCGTATCGTTGAAAGCAGTAACGGCCAGATCTGGATCGAAAGATCCCCGTTAGGAGGGATCGCCGTGGTGTTTGAGATTGAGAAGGGGGAAGGGGGAAGGGTTAAGTTTTAAGGGTTAAGGGTTAAGTTTTAAGGGTTAAGGGTTAAGTTT
>SLIM01000201.1 GCA_007135625.1 Gammaproteobacteria bacterium | reverse complement strand
TCCAGCTCACGGTCACTCATTGCAGCGAACCTCGGCCCGATGGTGCCACGGCACGTTAGTCAGTTGTGAAGACATCGTTGGTGTGCGATAGTTCTCAATTCTTTACGGAATAAGGTATTGGGTCGTCCAACCCAATACTCGCCAGCCCCCAGGTTACCCTGCCCTCCTGCGCACCCCAGCGTAATTTGGCGGGGGTGCCGGAGCGTTGGGCAAAAATGGCTAGGATCATACATAATCCGGTGTGAAACGGCAAACTGCATCATTCCGCCATTGTACCATCATTCAGCCCGCTTCGCTGCTCGGCAAAAGGGAGAGAGGGGTGGGTCAATAGATATGCTTGCTTTCACAGTAGGCGTGAACCCGTGCATCCTGTTGTAACAGGAAGCAGAGGCGCGGCAGCTCGTCAATGCGCTCAACGCTACTGAAGAGGGTGCGCTCCTGTACGGCGAGGGCGCGTTGTAGGGTGGCCACCAGGGTATCGCGGCTCTCGCGGTTCAACTGCCGCCAGTTCGGGAGACCGATCTCAATCAGACGACTCTGTACTCCAACCTCCCACGGGCCGAGACGCGCCGCAGTGGCATAAGCCGCTTGAAACTCCTCATCCAACAGGCCGCGTCGCGCCTTGGCGGCGGCGAAGTCGGCCCAACTATAGGGCCATGCCGGGCGGCTGCGCAGTCCGCGCCGGTGATACTCCAAGGAGAGCTCCAAGTAGTGGGTACGCACCGCCCGCTCCTCCTGCTCCAGCCAGGCTCGCCAGTCGTAGAGCTGGGCGGCGTGGGCCATCAGTCTTGGGTTTTTAGGAATAAAATCCTCGGCAAAGTGCAGCAACTGCTCGCTATAGCGCCACTCCTCCATGCTCGGGGGGGCTGCCGGGAGGCTCCACGCCTGCAACTGCCGCTCCAGAAAGTAGTGCGCTCCGGCGGCTAGAGCGCGGGTTGCGGAGAGCCACAGCAGCGGCAGCAGCAGCAGCAACAGCAGCGCCCCAAGCAGCGGGCGCTGCCAGCGCCCCAAGCGGGAGAGGAGTGCAGCAATCGAGGTGGCCATCCTCACTCCATCCCCGAGGCGACAATCGCCAGCGGGTGGTCAAGGACGAGCGCTCGCGCCGCCTCCTCCCCCACAATGGCAGCAGCGGCAGTGTAGCCCTGCGCCAAGTCGGGGGGGCGGTAGGTGCTATTGTGGGCATCGGTGGCGATCACCTCCACCCATCCTCGCTCCAGCAGTTGCCGGGCGCAGCGGGCGATTTGCGGAGTGAAGCGCCCAGCCAGGGAGGCGGCGGTCAGTTGCAGCAGGCATCCCATCTCGACAAAGGGGCGGATGCGCTCCAGTTGCCCGATCACCGCCCGATTGCGCTCCGGGTGGGCGATCATTGGACGGATATTGCGGGCCAGCAGATGGGCAACCAGCTTATCGCTCCCCGGTAGGATCTGGTCGTGCGGAAACTCCAGCAGCATCACCGGTTGTCCCTCTAGTTCGCCAAGAAAGGGGATCTCATCGCGCTCTACCATCGGCAGAATCATCGGATCGATCCGCACCTCAGCCCCGATACTGACACCCAACGGGATCTCCTGCTCTCCCAGCATCTGCCAGAAGCGGGCAAAGGCCTGTTCAATCCGCTGTCGGTTGTTGTTATAGCGGCCCAACTGGATATGCGGGGTAAGAACTGCATGGGTAATCCCGTTATTCACTGCCATACGGGCCAGTGTCATGGAGTCGGAGATCCTCGCAGCCCCATCGTCGATCCCCGGCAGCAGATGACAGTGAAGGTCGATCAACTCTTTCCTCGCGCCTCGCTCCCGTTACTGTAGCCGTAGGAGCCATAGTACTCCTTGTGGTAGTAACCAAAGTACTTGCCACGGTAATACTTACCGTAGCCTTCACCAGGCATTGGCATACAGTTGAGAACTCCGCCGATGAGATGCGCGTTGGTGTGGCGCAGCCGCTTGAGTCCCTCCTTGGCCAGTGGGTAGGGGGTGGTCATCGCTTTCACTACATAGATTACGCCGCTGGCATAGGTGGAGAGTACCAGTGCATCGCTCACCGCCATGGTGGGGGCGCTGTCGATGATAATGTGGTTAAAACCGTCCTGCAGCGACTCCAGACAGGTGGCGAAGCGTTTGGAGGAGAGGATCTCTAACGGGTTGGGAGGGATGATGCCGGCGGGCATGACGTAAAGTTTGCTCTTCTCAATACTGTGCAGACATTCCGCAAGTTTGGCCGACTCGGAGACAAACTCCGACAACCCCTTGGAATCTTTGGCTAGCCCCCAATGTTTGGCGATGGTGGGGCGGCGCATATCGGCATCAATCAGCAGAACTTTACCCTTGTCCATTTCGCTGAGGGAGTGGGCCAGGTTCATCGCCACGGTACTCTTTCCTTCCCCAGGAAGCGTAGAGGTTATGATGATAATCTTCTTCGGATTATCCAGCCCCGAGAGGACTACTCCGGTGCGCAGGGTACGGATGGACTCTGCAAAGAAGGAGCTTTTGTTATCCCGCAGATAGTCCAGCGGGGTCTCCTGCTTGCGCGGATTGAGGCGCAACTGCGGCAATGTTCCAAGGGGAGGGAGTCCCAGGCGGCTCTCCAGATCGGCGCTGCGCTGCAGGGTCTTATCGAGAAACTTGAGCAGAAAAGCGAGCATCACCCCAATGGCCAGCCCGATCATCGCCCACATCATCATAATACGCTGCTTGTTGGGATGGATGGGGCCGAGTGCCGGTAGCGCCCGATCGACAATGCGGGCGTTAATCCGCTCCAGCCCATCGGTCTCACGGGTCTCCTTAAAGCGGCTGAGGAACTGGTCATAGAGCTGGCGATTGACCTCCACCTCCCGCTCCAGAATTGACAGCTCATGCCCCTTGCGGCTAATCTCTTGAATCTCTCGATTGATCGCATTGATCTGCCGCCGTAGCTCATTGACCCGTGCGGTGGCGATTTTAAACTCCTCACCCAGGCCATCCACGACGATGTCGAGACGGTTGCGGGTATTCTCCTTGGCTTGGGCCAGGTCGGCCTCGGCCTGCACCATCGTCGGGTGACGCGGCCCGTAGCGGCGAGAGAGTTCCTCCAGATTGCGCCGCGCCTCCATCTCATTCTGCAACAGGGTACTGAAACGCTGGTCAGCACGGATGACTGACAGGGTATTCATCCGCTCCAAAGGTAGATCACTCGCTGCCCGCACCTGCTCAATCGACAGCCGCAGATCGGAGCGGGCCTTTTCGGCGGCGTTCAACTCCGCACTCAACGATTGCAGGGTCTGCTGCTGCAACATGGTTCCATCCCCTCCGGCAAACAGCTCCTCCCGCTCGCGGTAATCTTGCAGCGCCTCTTCCGACTCGCGCAACTTCTCCCGCAGCCCGCCGATTCGCTCAAACAGCCAGCCACTCGCCTGCTGGGTCGCGACCAACCGCGCCTCCAGCTCGCTTTCGATATAGACCTCTGCCACGGTATTGGCGACCCGTGCCGCAAGCACCCGATCGGGAGAGCGGTAGCTGATCGTAATGATCCCGCTCTCCTCGGGACGGATCGAGAGTCGCCCGCGAAAGCCATTGACCTGGGCAATCCGCCGAATCTCCTCCGGCTCAGGCCCCTTACGCGGCGCTGGAGCCAACCCCAGCCCCACCAACTGCTGCTGATACCACGCCTCCAAATTGATTCCGCGCAGCGCCTGCCACAACACCCGCAGGTCTGTTTCGCCACGCGCCTCCGGCTCCACTTCCGGCTCCAGCTCCTCCGTCAACGGGATGAGCTCCTCTGCCGGTGAGGGTGCTGCAACCTCCTCCCACATCCCTAAGCGGCGCATCACCTCCTCGACCAGACTGCGGGATTGGAGAATCGCGATTTGGGTCTCCATGAAGCGCCGACCACCGGCCCGCATGTCGTAGAGATCCTGGATATTGATCACATTCTTGCGTTCTGGCTCAATCATCAGGGTGGTGGTGGATTGGTAGATCGGCACCGCCGAGTAGGCGACAAAGGAACCCCAGGCTGCCGCCAGCAGGGTCAGCCCCAGGATACTCCACTTCCGCCCCCAGACCGTATGGACATACTCCATCAGGTCGAACTCCTCCTCATCGGAACGGAGTTGTTCAAAGGTCATCGGGTGGTCTCGGTAATCGGTCATTCTCACACCTCAACGGTACAGCATAGGCTGTCCGGTAGATAGGTCATAAAACCCTTGGTAATCACCATGCGCTCCAGAGGGTCGCCACACCAAACAAGATCATGATTCCGCCAGCAATTTGGCGAGCCAGCGGTGAATGGGCAAGATGGGCCGCCGCACCGGCTAACAATCCTACCCCCAGCAGGTTAGGCAGGGTACCCAGACCAAAGGCGAGCATCACCAGCGCCCCGCCCAGCGGCGAGCCGGTAGCAATCGCATTGGCCAGCATCGCATAGACCAGACCGCACGGAATCCAGCCCCACACCAGCCCGACCCGAAAGGCCTGCCAGCGATCACGAATCGGCAGCAGTTGCCGCGCCCACGGCTCCAGCCGTCGCCACACCCCCCCCGCCAGCCGCTCCAGCCCCCCCAACAGCGACCACCAGCCCCCCAGATAGAGTCCCAGCAGCAGCATAAAGACCCCCGCCAGCAGCAGCAGCAGACGCTGTGCCAGGTAGAGCGGCAGCCACCCGGCGAGCAGCATTCCCACCCCCCCCATCAGCGCCCCAGCGAGGAGATAGCTGGTAATGCGACCGCCATTATAGGCAAGGTGATAGGGCAGTTGCACCCGTAGCGGATGGCGGGCAATTCCCAAGGTCATGGTGCCGACGATCCCGCCACACATGCCGACGCAGTGTACCCCGCCCACCAGGCCGCTGATCAAGGCCGCTAGGTAGGGCAGCAGCCACACTCCGTCGCTCATACCCGCAGCTCCGCACGCCGCCCCACCAGCCACACCAGCAGGATCACCGGCAGCCCCATCAGCGCAGTTACCATAAAGAAGTTACTATACCCCATGGTATCGACCAGCGCTCCTGAATACCCACCAAATAACTTTGGAAATAACGTCATTAGCGAGCTAAAAACAGCATATTGAAACGCAGTAAAGGAGATGTTGGTCAGCCCCGAAAGGTAGGCCACAAAAGCGGCACTCGCCAGTCCGGCACTAAAACTATCCACCCCAATCACCCAAGCCAGGAGCAGGGTGTCGGGTTCACGCACCGCTAGCAGGACAAACAGCAGATTAGTAGCCGCCGCCAGCACCGCCCCCAGCAGCAACATCCGCATCACTCCAAAGCGTAATGCCATACCGCCCCCGATAAAGCCGCCCACCAGCGTCATCAGCAGGCCGAAGGTTTTGGCAATATCGGCGATCTGATCCTTATCATACCCCATATCGGTATAAAAAACATTCGAGATGACCCCAAGCACAATATCAGAAACCCGATAGCAGCCGATCAGCAGCAGAATCAGCAACGCATAGCGCCGATAGCGGTAGAAAAAATCGGTCACCGGGGCGATGTAGGTCTCGCGCAACAGCGCCGGTTGCGCCACCCCCAGCGTCACCGCCAGCCGCGCCGCCCCCAGCGCCAGCACCAGCGCCCCGAGCAGCCGCAGCAGCTCCACCAGAAAGCCGCTCAAGCCGCTCCCCAACCAGCCTGCCAGCCCCCCCTTGAACGTATCCCCCATGCTCCCTAGGCCGATAAAGGCGGCGACGAAGGTCGCCACCACCAGAAGAAACAGCCCCAAAAAGCGCACATAACTCTCCAGTGAATGGAGCGGTCGCATCACCTCCGGCTCGCCCTCCGGCTCGCGAATCAGCAGCGTGGTCACCACCCCGACCAGCATCAACGCCGACATCCAGAGGTAGGCATCCCGCCATGCGCTGTACTCGTAGCCCGCCCCCTCCAGCGCAAAAGCGGCAGCCAGTTTGAGCGCCCCCGCCCCCGCTGCCAGCATTCCAACCCGATACCCGGCAATATAACTTGCGGCCATCAACCCCTGCAAACGAGGAGGAGCCGCCTCAATTCGGTAGGCATCAATGACAATATCCTGGGTCGCCGAGGCAAAACCGAGCGCCACCGCCGCCAGCGCCATCGGCAGCAGATGGGCCTGCGGATCGGTCAGCGCCATCCAGACAATCGCCGCCATCACCCCGAGCTGTGCCAACAGCAGCCAGGCCCGCCGTCGCCCCAGCCAGCGGGTCAACAGTGGCAGCGGCAGTTTATCGACCAGCGGTGCCCAGACAAACTTAAACGAATAGGCCAGCCCTGCCCAGCTTAATAGCGTCACCGCAGCCCGCTCTACCCCCGCTTCGGTCAGCCAGATGGAGAGTGACGAGAAGATCAGCAGCAGCGGTAGCCCGGCAGAAAATCCCAGAAAAAATAACGCAATCACCTTGGGGTGGGCATAACTGCGCAGGGTCGCACGCCACCCCAGCGCTGCACCCTCTTCAGCAACTTCCGCTTGCATCTCACCCCCCCTCTGCGCACAATAACGACCAACGATTTCTTGCTGCCGCTGCGACTGCCCGGCAGCCTCCTCTGAAGAGGCGCTATTATGCAGGATTACCAACGCCAGTTCCTCACCTTTGCACTGCACAGCGGAGCGCTCCGCTTCGGTGAGTTCACCCTAAAATCGGGGCGGATCAGCCCCTACTTCTTTAATGCCGGGGCCTTTAATTGCGGCAGCGCCCTCGCCCAGCTTGGCCGCGCCTACGCCCGCACCATTGTCGAAGCGGGCGTTACTTTCGACCTGCTCTTCGGTCCCGCCTACAAAGGGATTCCCCTTGCCGCCGTCACTGCGGCTGCGCTCTACGAGCAGCACCAGCTTGACATTCCCTACGCTTTTAATCGCAAAGAGGCCAAGGAGCATGGCGAAGGGGGGCAACTGGTCGGCCACCCGCTGTCCGGACGGCGGGTCTTACTGATTGATGATGTGATCACTGCCGGTACCGCCATTGGCGAGGCGCTCGCCCTGCTCGCCCACCACGCCGCCACCCCCGCCGGGGTGGTCATCGCCCTCGACCGTCAGGAGCGCGGCAGCGGTCGTATCTCGGCCATTCAGGAGGTTGAGCAGCAGCACGCGATTCCGGTCTTTCCCATCGTCCGCCTTCACCACCTCGCCGACTATCTCCACCACCACCCCGACCTCGCCGCCTACCACGCGCGTATTCTCGCCTACCGGGCGGAGTATGGGGTGGAGGGGGGGTAGCGGGTAGGGGGGAGAGGGCCGTTGCCGAGGAATCGGGAAGCTACGGGAATGGTGGCCTGCAACAAGCCATCAACGCCTGGCAGTCGAGTTCAAAGGAGCTACGTCAGTCGATGAAGGAGCTATTTAAGGTTATTTATAGTTAACGTATTGGGTTACTAAAATGCCGAATTGATGCTACAGTATGAAAATCGACTTCAAGTCCAAAAAACTGGAAAAAGAACTGGGAACTACCAAAGGGCAGGCCAAGCTGGGGACTACCAGAGCCAAATTACTGCGGCGTCGGTTGAACCTGCTTGGCAGTGCAGAGACCCTGGCCGATCTAGCGCCGCCCTATAGTCCCCCGTCCCGTTGCCATGAGCTTGTGGAGGGCAAGCGTGGCAAACAGCACCAGCTATCTGTGGACTTGGATCACCCCTATCGCCTGATCTTTGTACCTGACCATGAGCCGATACCATTCCGTGAGGAAGGCGGTCTGGACTGGTCGCAGGTGACGGCCATCAAGATTCTTGGTGTGGAGGACACCCATGACTAACCGTTACCAACCCGATTTTGCGGTTCATCCGGGTGAGCACCTTGATGAGTTGTTGGAAACCAGCGGCATGACACAGGCCGAGCTGGCTGATCGCCTGGGCGTGCATAAGAAAACCGTCAACGAAATTGTCAAAGGTAAGGCGTCGGTCTCTTCGGATGTCGCGCTGCGCCTCAGCAAGGTCTTCCAATACCCTGCCCACCTGTGGAACAACATGCAGCGCAACTACGACGAGACGGTCGCCCGTCTGTCCGAAAAGGAGCGGCTGAAATCCCATCTCGATTGGCTCAAACAGCTACCGGTGAAACAGATGGTTGACCGAGGATGGTTACCGGCGCACAAGGATAGGATGGCGCAACTGGATGAGGTGCTTCGATTCTTCGGCATTGCTTCTCCCGATCAATGGCAAACTGTCTGGCAAACCCATCAGGTAGCCTATCGCCAGTCCCAGCACTTTGAGTCTTGCGCCCTGGCGCTCTCGGTCTGGTTGCGGCAAGGAGAGCTCCAGGCCCAGTCGATGGCCTGTGCGCCTTTTGATCGCAAAGGCTTTCAGGAGGTGCTGGACAGCGCACGAACGCTGACCCGAGAGGGACTCGATCTCTTTGTGCATCAACGGAAACTGACCGATCTATGCGCCCGCGTCGGCGTGGCCTTGGTGGTAGTACCGGAGCTGCCCAAGACCGGCGTTTCCGGCTGCACCCGCTGGCTTGGCGGCAAGGCCGTTATCCAGATCAGCCTGCGTTACAAGAGCAACGACCAGTTCTGGTTCACCTTCTTCCACGAGGCCGGGCATATCCTGAAGCACGGCAAAAAAGAGGTTTTTCTGGAGGGCAAGGGCCTGGATGGTGAAAAGGAAGAAGAAGCCAACGCCTTTGCCCGCGATCGCCTTATTCCGCCAGCGGACTACCGACGTTTTCTGCAACAGTGGGATGGCCGTTCGCTCGACCCTATAGAGGCCTTTGCCGACGAAATCGGCATTGCACCTGGTATTGTGGTGGGACGCTTGCAGTTCGACAAGCGCCTGAGGAGTTCCCACGGAAATGGACTCAAGGTCTTTTACGAGTGGACATGATGTCCGGCTGGCAAAACACCAAGGCCGGAGAGCGCGAGGTCCAGAAGGCCCTGCGCAAAGTGATTTATGTGAAGTACCAGGTCAAAGACCAGGATCTGTTCGACAAGGCGTTCGGATATATCCGGCAGTACTACTGAACATATAACAAGGCGCTGTACCGGACGGCAATTCCGCTGCGCTTCATTGCTGCCGGTGAGCTTGGCCGCTCTCCCCTCAATCCTCAAACAGCATTTTCTGAAAAGTCTTCCACCGCTGCGGATGGTAGAGCAGGTCGTGGGCGAGTAAAAAACCACTGGCTGACCACACCTGAAGAAAGTTGGCACGTCTGCCGATCAGGGAGCCACGGTGGCCGTCGTAGTACTCGGGCCAGCGGTCGTTGAGCAGTCGCTCACCAAAACCGGCCAGTACCCGTTCGGCGAGATCTTCGCGTCCGGCGAGGCGGGCGGCGGCGACGAAGGGCCAAATAAGAACCGGCCAGTTGCCGCCGTTATGGTACGACCAAGCGACGTTTTTGGGGTCGCTACCGGTGACAAACTCCCACGCCTTACGGGTGACGGCGGGGTAGCAGATCTTCAGCGGCACTTCACCAATTAGGGTATCCCAGTGCGCCTCGTAGAGGCGCATCAGCTCTTGCGCCTCCTCCTCGGTGGCGAGACGAAAGAGTACCGCCAGCAAATTGCCTTGGGCAAAAAAGCGAAAATCAATCAGGCTGGGGCCGAGATTGCCGACCAGGTAGCCGCTGCCGGGGGTGAGCCAGTCGTCGATCCACTCCGGGATGCTTTCGGGATAGACATTGAGCAGGTTTTTTGCGTCGTACCCAAACTCCTCCGACTGGTAGCGGTGGATCTCATTCAGCCGCTGCCGATCCATGCGGTAGTAGAGGCGGACGTAGGAGCGCAGGGCGTTGACTCGACTGTGGAGGATCTCCTGCAGACGAGCAGTTTCCGGGGTTTGGTGCAGGAGCTGCTGGGCGATGCGCAGCGTTCCGTAGAAGAGCGCCTGAATCTCCAGCGGATGGCCATAGACCCCCATTCGCCGATCAATCATAAACGAGCCGTCGGGGACGAGCATGGTGGGCGAGGATTCAAAGCTCTCTTTCAGGTAGAGGTTGAGGGTCTGGACGATACACTCCTGAATGCGTGGATCATCAGCGAGTACTTGGTCACCCGATACCCGAACATAGCACCAGAGCAGGAAGAGCCACCACATCGCCGAATCGACCGGGGCGACCCGTCCAATCGCCAGCTCGCCGAAGTCGGCGAGCAGCCGCTCTTCGCCATCTGCCTCGGTAACCACCCGAAAGCTGGCCGGCATCAGCCCGGTAGCCCGCATGTGGCCGCTCATCACCGGCTGCTGGGCGCGCATCTCCATCACCCGCCAGAGAAAGTTGCGCACAATCGGGTAGTCGCCTCGGGTCAGGAAGAGCAGCGCTCCGGGGACGAAGTCGCGAATAAAACACTCTTCGTAGTTGGGCGCGGAGAGTTTGGGATCACAAGCGGCGCGGGTACCGACCGGCTCCCCTCGGTAGTAGAGGATCGAGTCGTTGAGGATCTCTTCAGCGGATTGGTAGGGCATTCAATCATCTCTTGGTTTATAGCTTTAGCCTCGAGTCTCGAGTCTCTAGTCTCGAGTCTCCAAAAACGCTTCGGCGGCGGCGCTGAGGGTAGCACCGATGTCGGCTTCGCTGTGGGCGGCGGAGACAAATCCGGCTTCAAAGGCGGAGGGGGCGAGGTAGACACCGCGCTGGAGCATGGCGTGAAAGAAGGTGCGAAATTGGCTCTGGTTGCAGGCGGTGGCTTGGGCGAAGTGGGTGACGCTCGGTGCCTCGGTGAAGAAGATGCCGAACATCGCCCCGACCCGATTGGCGGTGAGGGGAACCTGGGCGATCTGGGCGGCGGCAAGCAGGCCATCCACCAAGGCCTGGGTGCGCAGTTCAAGCGCTTCAAAAAAGCCGGGACGGGCGATCAGCTCCAAGGTTTTGAGTCCGGCGGCCATCGCCACCGGGTTGCCGGAGAGGGTGCCGGCCTGGTAGACCGGGCCGAGCGGAGCGATCTGCTCCATCACCTCGCGCCGTCCGCCGAAGGCTCCGACCGGCATTCCGCCGCCAATGACTTTGCCCAGCGTGGTGAGGTCGGGGGTGATCCCGTAGCGCTGCTGCGCCCCCCCGAGGGCGACCCGAAAACCGGTCATCACCTCGTCGAAGATCAATACGCTGCCGTACTGGTCGCAGAGGCGGCGCAACCCCTCCAGAAATCCCGCTTCCGGAGGGATGCAGTTCATATTCCCGGCGACCGGTTCGACGATAATCGCAGCCACTTCGTGGCCGATCTGGGCAAAGCTCTCTTCAACTTGCGCCAGGTCGTTGAAGGTGAGGGTGAGGGTGTGGGCGGCGAGGGCGGCGGGGACACCGGGGGAGCTGGGTTCGCCGAGGGTGAGAGCGCCCGAGCCGGCCTTCACCAGCAGGGAGTCGGAGTGGCCGTGGTAACAGCCCTCAAATTTGATAATTTTATCGCGTCCGGTGTAGCCTCGGGCGAGGCGGATGGCGCTCATCGTCGCTTCGGTGCCGGAGCTGACCATGCGCACGAGATCCATAGAGGGGAGCAGTTGGCAGATGCGATCCGCCATCGCCGTCTCTAACGCGGTGGGCGCTCCGAAAGAGAGTCCCTTGGCGGCGGCGGCGGTGACCGCCTCAAGCACTTCGGGGTGGGCGTGGCCGAGGATCATCGGTCCCCAAGAGCCGACGTAGTCGATGTAGCGGTTGCCGTCGGGATCAAACAGGTAGGCTCCTGCGGCGCGTTCAATAAAGACCGGCTCGCCGCCAACCCCTTTGAAGGCTCGCACCGGTGAGTTGACACCGCCGGGGATATGCTTTTGGGCCTGAATAAAGAGGTCGTGGGATTGGGTCATGGTGCAGCCTCCTGGAGGGCGGTTATCGTAGAGGAGAGAGAGCGGAAGAGCGAGAAGAGAGCCGTCGTCACGGCTCCCCTGCTCCGGGTCTAGCGAGATCGGGAAAGAGCGGGGCGAAGCGGCGACAAGCGGCGGTGATCTGGTCGCTGTCGAAAATCGCCCCCACCACCGCCAGCAGATCGGCCCCAGCATCGATCAGCAGCCCCCCATTATCGGGCCGAATCCCGCCAATCGCAACCAGCGGCAGGTGCAGTTGTCGGCGCGCCTCGGTGAGCAGGGTGAGCGGGGCGGTGACGGCATGGGGTTTGGTGGCGGAGGGGAAGAAGGCTCCGAAGGCGACGTAGTCAGCCCCTTGCCGTGCCGCCTGCTGCGCTAGGGCGAGCTGATTGTAGCAGGAGATGCCGATCATTGCGCTGCTGCCGAGGCGGGTGCGGGCGTAGGTGAGTTGGGGGTCGTCGCGTCCGAGGTGGACTCCGTCGGCCCCGACTGCGGCCGCCAGTTCGATGTCATCGTTGATGAGCAGCGGTACTTGGTGGGCGCGACAGAGGGCGAGCAGTGCCGCTGCCTCGTGGTGGCGGCGCTGCGGGTCGCTGCTTTTGTCGCGATACTGTACCATTTTGACCCCACCGGCGAGTGCGGCGGCGACTTGGGCGACCACGCCGGCACGACCGGCTAGGGTGGTGTCGCTAATGGCGTAGAGACCTTGCTCTATTTTTCCTGTTTTACAGTCCATTTTCAACTCTTTATCGGTCGGAAAGAGGAGCCGTCTCCACGCGGCTACCTTGCCAGCGAAAACCACTCATAACGGATTACTCGCCGCTCTCTTTTCGTTCAGTAGTTTGATCGCAAAGAGCATGTTGCGCTCCTCCTCCTCCAGGGCCGACTGAATGTAGCGAATGGTGTTGCGGTAGCGGGGGATAATGTTGTATTTGAGGGCGTTGACCCGTTTTTGCGCCTTGCGCTGTTCAGCGATGAGGCGGCTGAGGGCGAGTTCCGATTCGCCAAGCTTGGCCAGTAGGGCGGTGGCATCGGTGAGGACGTGGCGGAGTTCGTCAAAACTGGCATCGGTACCGAGGAGTCCGACCGGTTGCAGCGGGAGGCGTTTGGTGGTGATTGCCGGGTGTTCGATGCCGAGGCTGCGTTGCGGGATGATGTCCACCTGAAGCGAGGGGGCGATGCCGAGTCCGGCCTGCTGAATGGTGCGGCTGCCCATGCGCAGGTGGGCGATGGAGAGCCAGCGGTAGGATTCTTGAATCGCCTGCATGGTGGTGTCGCGTAGCCGACGGTACTCGCCGATGCGCTGGTAGACCAAGCGGGTAAGAAGTTCACGCTTGCGTTCGAGGAGTGCATGCCCCTCCTCCAGGAAAATGACCTGCTTTTTTAAGTTAAGCAGGGTATTTTTGGTTGGAGGAGCCTTAATCAGGTTACCTTGGGACATCACTTTTCCCCTTTTGAAGTAGATTCATTTCTTCTCTCTTCTCTGCTCTGCTCTCTGACCTCTAGTCTCTAGTCTCTAGTCTCTAGTCTCTGACCTCTGGTCTCTAGTCTCTGACCTCTGGTCTCTGATTAGTCTCCAGATCGGTGGTATTTAGCGAGGTCAGTCTCGCTTACGCGGGTCAGTTCGGCGTTGGGGAACATGCTGAGTAGCTCCCAGGCAAGGTTAAGGGTTTCGATGATGGAGCGGTCTTCATCCTCCTCTTGGGCGACGAATTGGCGGTCAAACTGGTCGGCAAATTCGAGGTAGCGGCGATCCTGTTCGGAGAGCTCTTCGGCACCAATGATCGAGGCGAGGTTGCGGGTCTCCTGCGCTTTGGCGTAGAGGGCGTAGAGTTGGCTGGCGACGCGGGGGTGATCTTCGCGGGTGTCGTCCTTGCCGATGCCGTCCTTCATTAGACGCGAGAGCGAGGGGGAGATATGGACGGGGGGATAGATCCCCTGGTTGTGGAGTTCGCGGCTGAGAACGATCTGCCCCTCGGTGATGTAGCCGGTGAGGTCAGGGATCGGGTGGGTGATGTCATCGGAGGGCATACTCACCACTGGAACCATGGTAATCGAGCCGTGGCGATCACGAATCCGCCCCGAGCGCTCGTAGATCTCGGCGAGGTCGGAGTAGAGGTAGCCGGGGTAGCCTTTGCGCGAGGGGACATCTCCCTTGGCGGTGGAGACCTCGCGCAGCGCCTCGGCGTAGTTGGTCATATCGGTCAGTACCACCAGCACGTGGCGGTCAAGGTCGAAGGCGAGATATTCGGCGGCGGTGAGGGCGCTGCGCGGCAGTGCTAGGCGCTCGACCGGTGGGTCGTCGGCTTGGTTGAGGTACATCACGACGTTGCCGAGTACCCCGGAGGAGGAGAAGGCCTCCTGAAAGAATTGGGCATCGGAGTAGGAGACCCCCATCGCGGCGAAGACGATGGAGAAGCTGCTCTCCTGATCGACCAGCTTCGCCTGGCGCACAATTTGCGCGGCAAGGCGGTTGTGGGGCAGCCCGGAGGCGGTGAAGATCGGCAGTTTTTGGCCGCGCACCAGCGAGTTCAGCCCGTCAATGGTGGAGATTCCGGTTTGAATGAACTCGCGCGGGTAGGTGCGGGCGGCAGGGTTGATGGCACTGCCGCTAATCGGGCGGTGCAGCGTGGAGAGGATCGGCGGGCGACCGTCGCGGGGTTCGCCGAGGCCGTTAAAGATCCGTCCGAGCAGCTCCGGGGAGAGGGCGATCTCCATCGGTTGATCCAGGAAGCGGACCCAGGTATTTTCCAGGTCGAGGTCGTCCGTCCCTTCAAACACCTGAATCAGTACCTCATCGGCGGCGCTACGGATCACTTGGCCGTTACGCCGGTGACCCCGATGGTCGCGAATCAGGACGCGGTCGCCGAAAGCGATCTGCGGGGCATCGCTAACGGTGAGGAGTCCGCCTCGGGCGGCGGTGGTGGTGCGGTACTCTTTGGCGCTCATGCTGTTGGCTCTCTGCGGGTCACTCGGCCCGCTCTTGAAATTTGGCATATTCCATGCGGATGCGGGCGAATTCATCGCTAATTTCGCGAGTTATCGCTTGCAGCTCTGCGCTCTGGCTACTGTCGTAGGTCTGCTTGGCGCGACGGGCGCGGGCGATCACCGGCAGGTCACGCAGCTCCTGCACCGGTACCCCGAGGTGAATCAGTGCGGCCCCCCGGTCGTAGATGGTGAGCATCATATCGAGCAGCAGAAACTGCTTTTGCGGGGAGGAGAAGGTATCGACCGGGTCGAGGGCGTTCTGCTGCAACACCCCCTCCTTAATCAGCTTCGCCCCCTCCAGTTCCCAGCGCTGCGCCGAGGAGAGGGCCTCGGGGCCGACCAGGTTGACGATGCGCGAGAGTTCAGCATCGCGTGCGAGGAGCGTAAGGGCCTGTTCGCGGCGGCGTTTCCAGTAGGGGCTGATCTCCTGGTGCCACCAGCGGGCGACGGTGGTGACGTGGTCGGAGAAGCTGCCGACCCAATCGACCGAGGGGTAGTGACGCGCATCGGCCAGCTCTTTGGAGAGCGCCCAGAAGGTCTGAATGATCTCTTTGGTGTGGGCGGTGACCGGTTCGGAGAAGTCGCCGCCGGGGGGGGAGACCGCCCCAATCAGGGTGACCGAGCCGCTCTCCCCGTTGTGGGTGATCACCCGCCCCGCCCGCTCATACATTGCGGCGAGGCGCGAGGCGAGATAAGCGGGGTAGCCATCCTCCACCGGCATCTGCCCGAGTCGCCCGGAGACTTCGCGTAGCGCCTCGGCCCAGCGGCTCGTGGAGTCGGCCAGCATTACCACATCGTAGCCTTGGTCGCGGTAGTACTCGGCCATGGTGAGGCCGACGTAGATCGAGGCCTCGCGGGCAACCACCGGCATGTTGGAGGTGTTGGCCACCAGCAGGGTGCGCTCCATCAGTTTGCGCCCGCTGTAGGGATCTTGGAGCTTGGGGAAGGTCTCCAGCACATCGACCAGCTCGTTGCCCCGCTCGCCACAGCCGACATAGATCACAATATCGGCATTCGACCAGCGGGCGACCTGCTGCTGGACAACCGTTTTGCCAGCCCCGAAAGGGCCGGGAACCGCCCCTTTGCCGCCTTTGACCAGCGGAAAGAAGGTGTCGAGGATGCGCTGTCCGGTGATCAGCGGCTCGTCACTGTGGTCACGCCGGCGGTAGGGACGGGGGGTGCGTACCGGCCAGGTGTGGTAGAGGTAGAGGCGGTGAATGGTGCCGTCAGCACTGCGCAGGCGGCCAATACTGCGCTCCAGGGTGTACTCCCCGGCGGGGGCGAGTTCGAGTAGCTCGCCGCTGCGGTCGGGGGGGAGCAGGATATGGTGTTCGATGCGTTCGGTCTCCTGAACGCTACCGAGTCGCTGCCCCGGCTTCAGGCGCATTCCAACCTCGAGTTCGGGGGCGGGGAGGAAGTGCCACTCGCGTTCGCGGTTCAGGGCGGGGAGCGTGATGCCTCGACTGATGTGGTCGCCGGTGCGGGCAAACAGCGCCTCCAGTGGGCGCTGCACGCCGTCAAAAATGGAGCCGAGCAGCCCCGGGCCGAGTTCGACCGAGAGCGGTTGACCGAGGGTCTCGACCGGTTCGCCGGGGCGTACCCCCTCGGTCGATTCATAGACCTGGACAATCGCCTCGTCGCCACGCAGGGCGATTACTTCGCCGACTAGGCGCAGCTCGCCGATGCGTACCTGCTCGCTGTTGCGCACCCCCGGTAGATGGATGGTGATGATCGGTCCGTTGATCTGGCGAATGGTTCCGTGGTTGTTTCTTTCGCTCATGGCTTATCCACTGGTGATGGTCAGGTCGCCGGGCAGCAGGCGCTCGATAATGGTCTGGTGGAGCCGCTCCTCTAGCCGCTCCAACCGCCCTTCGATGGTGTTGTTGTAGCGGATGCGGTTATCGCTGCTGCGCAAAATGGCACCGCCGAGGCTCTTCAGCGGTTCCGGGTGGAGGGTGAGCCGTTGGCCGAGGTTGAGGGCGGCGACCCAGGTACCCCATTGTGCTTGGAGATGGTCATGGTCGTGGCGGTTGAGTTCGACCACCACCTCCTCGCGCTCAATCGCGCTGGCCCCTTGGCGGATGAGGTCGCGCAGCAGCACCAGGTAGGCCGCCTGCTCCTGCTCGATAAAGTGGCGCATCCGCTCATGCAGCCGGGCATGGACACCGGTCACCAGATTCCAGCGCAGATGATCCATCTCGGCTCGCAGCCTTAGCTCGCTGGCCTGGACTTTACGCCGGTAGGCCCGCTCCCCCTTCGCCTTGGCGAGTAGCACCTCGCGCTGTTCGCGCAGGTGGATCCGTTCGGCAGTTTCGCGCAAAATGGTGTCGCGACTGCGTCGGGCCTGCTTGCGGTACTCCTCGGCGAGGCGTACTGCCCGTTGCAGGATGGCGGACTCCAGCTCAGTGACCTGATCCACGCTCTTCACTCCTCTGGTTACGGTGTGCGGTGTCGTCAACTTGCGGGGTAAGCCCACTGCTCCCCATCATCGCCTCTACCTGCTGGTCAAAGCGCTGGTGAAAGCGGCTGGTGTCGTGCAGCGGCGGGATTTGGGTGATAATCACCCTCCCCCCTTCGCTCTGCAGGCGCTTGAGAATCGCCGAATTGCTCTCGGCCAGCTCATGCTCTAGCACCACAAAGGCCTTCTCTCCGTTGTTACGGATCGCCTGTAACACCGACTCCATTTGGGCTAAATCTGGATCGGCCCAGATCTCGAAGCCGACCAGCCGAAAGCCGTCGGCTAGCGAGGAGCTGCCCATAAAAATCATGCGCGTGGGGGTGGTCTCATCCAGACTCATGCGACCACGACCTCAGATCTTGTCGAGCAGCAGGATGCTGATCACCAGGCCGTAGATGGCGATCCCCTCGGCCAGGCCGATATAGATCAGGGTGCGCCCGAAAATCTCCGGCTTCTCCGCTAGCACCGCGAGGGCGGCGGTACCGATGGCACCGACGGCGATACCTGCGGCGATGGTGCTAAAGGCGGTGGGGATGCCAACGCCGATCATCGCTAGCCCCATACCGACCGAGATCTCACGCATCCCCTCCAGGTTTTCACTGGCGGCCATCACCTCCTGCACCCCAAACAGCAGGAGCGCAAGGTGGGCGACGATAAAGAGTGCCAGATTGCCACCCAAGAGGGATTTGAACCAGCGCTGCTGTGGAACCCCCTTGTCGGGGCGCATCTCCAGGTAGAAGCCGGTGGCGATAATGGCCATGATGCCGAGGGTGATCAGGGTAATGAGTAGGTACATGAAATAACTCCTGTTGCGTAGATGGCGTATAGAACGAAAAACAGCGGGCAGAAGGCCGACCGCTAGCTCCCTCCTGAGCGCCCCAATCGCAGTGGGCGAAAGCGGCGTCCGTCGCCGGAGTAGAAGCGGGAGAAGCCCTCATAATACTCTAAACGTAGCGCCTGAATGGTCACAATGGCCCCCTCCAGGATCATAATAAAGAGGTTGCCAAAGATGATCATCGCCCAGTGTCCGGCCCCGTCCATGCGGTCGGCGAGGGCGAAGACGGCGACGGCGAGGGCGACATGGTTGAGGCTGAAGGCGGCCACGCGCAAGAACGATAGGGTGTTGGAGAGGTAGCCAGTGAGAATCTCGAAGGTCTCGACCAGTGCCATCATAATCCGTTCCGCAGGGGGGGCCTCCGCCTCAATCAGCTTATAACTGAGCAGCAGCACCAGCGAGATAATCGCCAAGGTGGTGGGAATCGGGCCGAAGCTGCCCTGCTGCGTCAGGTTATAGAGACCAACCAGCAGACTCAGATAGAAAAGCAGACTGACCGCCCCGTTGGTACCAAAAAGGGCATCGCCGTAGTGGGCGATGACCACGCGATTGTAGATCGAGAGCAGCGACATCACCACCAGAAAACCGATCCCCCAAAACAGCGCGACAGTGAGCATATAGAGGGCATCGGAGAGCGGATCGACCCACAGTGCGGGCAGGATGTGGTAGCCGAAGAGGCTGCCGTAGAGTACTCCGAAGAGGGCCGAGGAGATACCGGCAAGAACTGCAAGGGTGGTGAAGCTGCGTAGCAGGCGGCGCAGCAGCAGGGCGATGACGATAAAGCTCAGGCCGTGGCCGATGTCGCCAAACATCATTCCAAACATAATAATAAAGCTAACCGCAAAAATTGGGGTGGGGTCGATCTCGCGATAGCGCGGAACCCCATACTGGGCTACCAGCAGGGAGCAGGCGTGCAGCAGCGGGATCTGGGGGGAGTGGCTGGGAACCTGGCGTAGCTCCTCGGGTAGCGGGTCGCGGGCGGTGAGTTGGAAGGGGTAGCGCAGCCGCGCCCGTAGTGCCGCTTGCGCCGTCGCTAGCCCAACGGCGGGGATCCAGCCGGTGAGTACCGAGAGCGCCCCGGTGGTGTGGCTGGCTTGATCCACCTCGGCATAGGGGCGTGCCAGCAGCAGCTCGACTTGAACCTGTTGCAGCCGCTCCCGGTGCTGCTCTGCATAGACCTTGAGATCACCGTGAATCTGTTGGCGCTCCTTGGCGATGCGCTGGCGACGGCTGGTTAGCTCTTGGCGGACCGACTCTGGCGCGGCTTGCAGTTCGGGGGGAATCTGCAAGTGACGAAAACCAGCGGTGTCGAGAATCTGATCCAACTCCTGTTCGTTTTGGTGTTTCGGCCCGACGATAATCACGTGGGCGCTCTCTTCATGCTGTAGATAGGGGTAGAGCAGAAAGCCGGCCAGCTCCAGAGCGCCGCGCAGTTGGCCCAGGTTGTCGCGGGCGACAGTCCCGATGCGACTCTCCAGAAAACGCTTTTCACGTTGTAAATGGCCCAGATCGATGTCAAGATCGGCGAAGTTGTGTAGCGCCCCCTCCAGTTGGAGTACCATTCGCTCCTCCTCTTGCAGGTCGCGCAGTGCCTCCTCGGCGCTGGAGCAGCGCTGCCATACCTGCCCCAGCCAGGCGTTGGTGGCGCTTAACTCCTCCAGCCCGATTTCGCGTACCGCCGCAATCTCCGGCTGGAGAGCGAGTGGAAGCTGCCTACCGATCTTCTCCAGGCGTGCCTCCGCCTGGCGAAACAGCTCGCGGTAGCGCTCTCCGGCAACTCCCGGCATCCACTCGCGATACTCTGGGTGGCCATCGGGGTGGAAGCTGCCGCTCTCGGCCAGTGCCAACGAGGCGGCGGGCAGATCGTCGGTCAGCACCTGCACCACAACAAACTTCATGCTCAAGGGCCTAAACATCCCGCTTACTCCTCTTTCGCCTCATCACGCCGCCTTCGCCTCACCGCACTTCTTCGCCTCACCACGCTGCTCTGCCTCACCGCACTGCTCTTCGCCTCACCGCACTTCTTCGCCTCACCGCACTTCTTCGCCTCACCGCACTTCTTCGCCTCACCACGCTGCTCTGCTCTTCGCCTCACCGCACTTCTTAGCCTCACCGCACTGCTCTGCTCTTCGCCTCACCGCACTGCCTTGCCTCACCACGCCGCTTTTACTCCAGGGCGCAACG
>SLIM01000260.1 GCA_007135625.1 Gammaproteobacteria bacterium | reverse complement strand
CCTGGAGGGGGGGCGACTGATCCTGCGCCTCGATCCGGCCCACGCCAACCTGAACACCGAACAGACCCGCGAGCGCCTGCATGAAGCACTCGCCAAACACTTCGCCACCGAACTGCGGCTAGAGCTAACCGTCGGGGCGAGCGAGCAGTCGCAGACCCCGGCGCAACTAGAGAACCTGGAGCAGCAGCAGCGCCAACAACGGGCCGAGCAGGCGATTGCCCACGATCCCATCATACAGGCTTTAGAGCAGGGCTTTGAAGCCCGCCTGGTCGCTGGATCGGTTCGCCCCCCCAGCGCACCAGACCGCACCCGGCCCACATCGACCGACATGCAGCCCACGCTACCCGCCACGGCGGCTGTCATCCCAACACAATAGCCAGGAGAAATCAAATGAAAGGTATGGGAAACATGATGAAGCAGGTCCAAAAAATGCAAGAGGATCTGCAAAAGGAGCAGCAGCGGCTCGCTCTGGAGGAGACCACCGGAGAGTCAGGCGGTGGCCTGGTAAAGGTGATCCTCAACGGTCGCCACGAAGCGCGACGGGTCGAGATCGACCCCGGCCTGTTTGATGATAAGGAGATGCTGGAGGATCTGATCGCCGCCGCGATTAACGATGCAACCCACAAAATCGAAGAGCGCACCAAATCGACCATGTCGGGCCTAATGGGCGGACTCAATCTACCCCCTGGTGTCAAGCTACCGTTCTAAAAAAATATCCAATGGCCGAACGTCCCCTTCTTGCGCAACTGATCGAAGCCCTTCGCTGTCTACCCGGAGTCGGTCCCAAATCCTCCCAACGGATGGCCTTCCACCTGCTGGAGCGAGACCGCGAAGGGGGGCGACGGCTGGCCCGCGCCCTGACCGAGGCGATGGCACGCATCGGCCACTGTACCCAGTGTCGCACCTTGACCGAGGCGGAGCTGTGCCGTCTCTGTGCCAACCCGAAGCGCGACATGACGCTGCTCTGCATCGTTGAAAACCCCGCCGATGTCATGGCCATCGAACAGGCCGCAGGGTATCGGGGACTCTATTTTGTACTCAACGGGCGAATCTCGCCCATCGACGGCATTGGACCAAGGGAGCTGGGTATGGATCTACTGGAGAAGCGACTCGCCACGGGGGAGATCAACGAGGTGATTCTCGCCACGAATACCACGGTAGAGGGGGAAGTAACCGCCCACTACATCGGCGAGCTGTGCCACGCCCACCAAGTGCGGGTCACCCGCATCGCCTACGGCATTCCGCTCGGTGGCGAACTGGGCTATGTCGATGGCGGCACCCTCGCCCACGCCATCGCCGGACGGCGGGAGATCTAGGCCATGCACCTCGTTACCGCTTGGTTCAGACGCTACTTCTCCAACCCCGAGATCGTCTTTTTCGCCCTCTTTCTGATCGCCTGTCTAGCGGTCATCCTCACCATGGGGAACATGCTCATCCCCCTCCTCTCGGCAGTGGTTCTCGCCTACCTGCTAGAGGGGCTGGTAGGCTGGCTGGAGCGGCGCGGAATCCCGCGCATGTTTGCGGTCACCGTAGTCTTCTCCGGCTTCATGGTGCTGGTCGGTGCCACCCTGGTGGGGGTAATTCCGCTAATTTCGCAGCAGGTGACCCAGATGATTCACACCGAACTGCCGCGCCTGATCACCACCAGCCAACACGAGCTGATGCAGCTCCCCGAACTCTACCCCGAACTCTTTACCGAACAGCAAGTGCGCGAAGCCATTCGGGTGATTCGTAACGAGATTGCTGCCTTCGGCCAGAGTGTCCTCTCGCTCTCACTCTCCTCGGTAGTCGGCCTCTTCACCCTGCTGGTCTACCTAATTCTAACCCCGCTGCTGATCTTCTTCTTGCTTAAAGATAAAGATTTAATCATCAAATGGTTTATCAGCTTTCTGCCGAAGCAGCGGCAGTTTGCGGATCGGGTCTGGAACGATGTGGATCGCCAAATTGGCAACTATGTGCGCGGCAAGTTTATCGAAATCGTCGTCATCTGGTCAGCCAGCTTCGTCACCTTCTCCCTCTTCGGACTTAAATACTCCATGTTACTTGGAATGTTAGTCGGGGTCTCGGTGATCATTCCCTACATCGGCGCGGCAGTGGTCACCGCCCCGGTGTTACTGGTCGCCTGGTTTCAGTGGGGCTGGGGATCGGAGTTTGTCTGGCTAGCGGTCGCCTATTTCATGATTCAGGCACTCGATGGGAATGTCCTGGTGCCGCTGCTCTTCTCTGAAGTGGTCAACCTCCACCCCATCGCCATTATCGTCTCGATTCTAGTCTTTGGTGGATTGTGGGGCTTTTGGGGGGTCTTCTTCGCCATTCCACTGGCCACGCTGGTGCAGTCGATCATCACCGCCTGGCCCTCCCCAGAGGAGCGCGAAAGCATGGCGGAAGCGGAGGCATGAGCGGCATTCGCGCCCCGCTACTCGAACCCCAACGCGAAGACGAAGAAGAGGCGCTGGAGCGGGCGATTCGCCCCCGCCGACTGGCCGATTATGTCGGCCAACCAGCGGTGCGCGAACAGATGGAGATCTTCATTCCCGCCGCCCGTGGCCGCTCCGAAGCGCTCGACCACGTCCTCATCTTCGGCCCACCGGGACTGGGTAAAACCACCCTCGCCCACATTATCGCCAACGAAATGGGGGTCAACCTGCGCCAAACCTCCGGTCCGGTACTGGAACGAGCGGGCGACCTCGCCGCCCTACTCACCAACCTCGACCCCCACGACCTGCTGTTTATCGACGAGATCCACCGCCTCAGCCCGGTGGTCGAGGAGATCCTCTACCCCGCCATGGAGGATTTTCAGCTCGACATCATGATCGGCGAAGGCCCCGCCGCCCGCTCCATTAAGATCGACCTCCCCCCCTTCACCCTAGTCGGAGCCACCACCCGCGCCGGACTCCTCACCTCGCCACTGCGCGACCGCTTCGGCATCGTTCAACGCCTGGAGTTTTACAACGTCCCCGACCTCTGCCACATCGTCCGCCGCTCCGCCCAGATTCTCAACATCGAAACCGACCCCAAAGGGGCCGAAGAGATCGCCCGCCGCGCCCGAGGTACCCCGCGCATCGCCAACCGTCTGCTACGGCGGGTGCGTGACTACGCCCAAATTAAAGCCAACGGCCAGATTAGCGTCGAAGTCGCCGACCGGGCGCTCCAGATGCTGCAAGTGGATCAGCACGGCTTCGACCTGATGGATCGCAAACTCCTCTCCGCTGTACTTGAAAAGTTCGACGGCGGCCCGGTCGGTCTCGACAGCCTCGCCGCAGCAATAGGCGAAGAGCGCGGCACCATTGAAGATGTCCTGGAACCCTACCTGATTCAACAAGGCTTTCTGATGCGCACCCCGCGCGGACGGGTCGCCACCCGTAGCACTTACCAGCTCTTTGGGCTTGAAGGTTTTTAGGGTTAAGGGTTAAGGGTTAAGGGTTAAGGGTTAAGGGTTAAGGGTTATGTGCTTGAGATTTTGGGTTATCGTTCTGCCTAACGGTTCCGCGTTTATCGGCGACGTTGTTGTCTAGCCCTCCAAACGGTACAATAGTCGGTTCATCCCATTGACCACCTCTAGAGAATCCCGATGCGCACATCCTGCTTTCCCCTGCACACCGTTAAAGAGACCCCCGCCGATGCCGAAGTGGTCAGCCACCAACTCATGCTCCGCGCTGGCCTGATCCGCAAACTCGGTTCCGGACTCTACACCTGGCTACCGCTGGGGCTACGGGTGCTGCGCAAAGTCGAGGCGATTGTGCGCCAAGAGATGGATCGTGCCGGGGCGCTGGAGGTGCTGATGCCGGCGATTCAACCCGCCGAGCTGTGGCACGAGTCGGGACGTTGGGAGGCGATGGGACCAGAGATGCTGCGCCTGCAAGATCGCCACGGCAACGCCTTCTGCTTCGGCCCGACCCACGAAGAGATCATCACCGACCTCGCCCGCCACGAGCTGCGCAGTTACAAGCAACTGCCGGTCAATTTTTACCAGATTCAGACCAAGTTTCGCGACGAACGCCGCCCCCGCTTCGGGATTATGCGGGCGCGTGAGTTTCTCATGAAGGATGCCTACTCCTTCCACGCCACGGCGGAGTCGCTACAGCAGACCTACGACCAGATGTACCAGACCTACAGCGCCATCTTCCGCCGCTGCGGGCTAGACTTTCGTGCGGTACAGGCCGACACCGGGGCGATTGGCGGCAACGCTTCCCACGAATTTCACGTTCTCGCCGACTCCGGCGAAGATGCCATCGCCTTCTCCAGCGCCAGCGACTACGCCGCCAACCTGGAGCTGGCCGAAGCGCTCCCCACCCGCCCCCAGCGCGACCCCGCCGCGCAACCGTTAGGCGAGATCGCCACCCCCGGCCAGCACACCATCGAACAGGTGAGCCAAGCCCTCGCCACCCCCCCCGAGCGCTGCCTCAAAACCCTGATTGTCGAGGGCAGCACCCCCGGCAGCTTGGTCGCGCTGGTACTGCGCGGCGACCACGAACTCAACCCGATTAAAGCGGCCAAGCTGGAAGCAGTCGCCGCCCCCCTCACCTTCGCCAGCGAAGAGGCAATTCGCGCCGCCACCGGCTGCGGCCTCGGCTCCCTCGGCCCGCGTGGGCTAACCCTGCCGATGGTCGTAGATCGCGCTGCCGCGCTGGTCGGCGACTTCGTCTGCGGGGCCAACCGCGACGGCTACCACCTGAGCGGAGTCAACTGGGGGCGGGATCTCCCCGAGCCGGAGGTTGCCGACCTGCGCAACGTGGTCACCGGCGACCCCAGCCCCGACGGCCACGGTACCTTGCAAATTGTACGCGGCATTGAGGTCGGCCATATCTTTCAGCTCGGCCAGAAGTATAGCCAGGCGATGCGGGCCGAAGTCCTGGATGAGCAGGGCAAAACCCTCACCATGACGATGGGCTGCTACGGCATTGGTGTCTCCCGCGTAGTCGCCGCTGCGATTGAGCAGAACCACGATGCCGCCGGAATCATCTGGCCCACTGCCATCGCCCCTTTTCAGGTCGCGCTGCTGCCGATGAAACTGGCCAAGTCGCAACGGGTGCGCGAGGCGAGCGAACAGCTCTACCGCGACCTTACCGCCGCCGGTATTGAGGTGCTGCTGGATGATCGCGACGTGCGCCCCGGCTTTATGTTTTCGGATATGGAGCTGATCGGTATCCCCCACCGGCTGGTGGTCGGCGAGCGCGGCCTCGATCATGGCGAGGTGGAGTATCGCGGGCGGCGCGATAGCGAAAGCCGGATGATCAGCCTGGGTGAAGTGATTCCGCTGTTAAAGGCGCAGATTGAGCGCGAAGTAGGTACCTCGGCTTCTCTATAGCCGATAGGAAGTAACGGGAGAGCGTGATGAAACGTACCCATTGGCCTATCTTGCTGTTCCCCGCAATCGGCCTCTTCCCGATGCTACGGCTCGGGCTTTTGATGGTACGGCGGGCAGCAAGAGGCCGATAAATGACATTTTATACCCTGGTTACTTCACCGACCCAGTTTCTCATAGACAACCAAGGAAAAACGATGGCTAAAGAGGCGATTTTCACCCGTGAGCAGCTCCTGGAGTGCGGGCGCGGCGAGATGTTTGGTCCCGGCAATGCGCAACTGCCGATTCCCAATATGCTGATGATGGATCGGGTGACCCGCATTGCCGATTACGGCGGGGCCTATGATAAGGGGGAGATTGTCGCTGAACTCGACATCAAACCCGACTTATGGTTTTTTGACTGCCACTTTCCCGGCGACCCGGTGATGCCGGGCTGTCTCGGGCTGGATGCGATGTGGCAGGCGGTCGGTTTTTACCTCGCCTGGATCGGTAATCCCGGCCATGGCCGCGCCCTCGGAGTCGGGGAGGTGAAGTTTACCGGCCAGGTACTGCCCAAGGCCAAATTGGTCACTTACCGCCTTAGTATCAAGCGGGTGATTAGCCGTAAATTGATCCTTGGTGTCGCCGATGGCTCGATGGAGGTCGATGGGCGGGAGATCTACACCGCCAAGGATTTGCGTGTGGGGTTGTTTACTTCTACGGATAATTTTTGAGGG
>SLIM01000051.1 GCA_007135625.1 Gammaproteobacteria bacterium | reverse complement strand
TGCAAACAAAAGAGAGAAAAAGATTTTTCCACTCAAAGGTCAATTCAGGAAAGTGCCTATGATTTTTGCGACGAAAGTGTTCAATATGCCCTTTATGGTATATAACTCCCTCACAGTAGGCGCAGCGCACTCCGTACTCTTGCGCATCCTGGGTTGTCGTACCCGGGATGCCTTGCATCTGAACCAACTTGCTCCGTACCAAAGCTTTGCATTCAGAGTCAAGATCATTCCATTTACTGATGCTATGGCTGTATTCACTCAGGCATTCTGGTGGTTCGATAGATGTGCGATGAAGTTTCTGCATGGTGATCAATCCTTGTTACTCATCTGCCTACGCAACTTGAAAGATTGAAAGCGTATCAGTCGATCCGCATCACGCATGACCGGATGGGTAGCACCATAAAAAGCAAGTAGTTTTTTGCGGAGCGTTCTGCCTTCAGCCTCTTCATGCGTACCCTCTTCAATGGCTGCCGTGTAATCTGCTATCCATTGCGCTTCTTCTACGTCCGGTTGCGGGTTTGTACCCATGAGATGGATCAAGGCATCACTGCTCGCCGTCCCCTTAGCTTGGTAGGACGGTATCTCGACCTCGCCCATCCATCCCTGAGTATCACTCCTCCAATAGCCTTTAAGTAAGCGAAGGCTTTCTCGCGGTACAGTGCTAAGAACTTGCGGGCTGTGGGTCGTGATAATGAGCTGGAGCTTTGGAAAAGCTCTTCGCAGGCTTACGATAACCCGTTGCTGCCAGAGCGGATGTAAGTGCATATCTACTTCGTCGATCAGCAATATACCCATAGTTTCCGCAGCAGCACGCTCTTCCATCTGAGGATTGAGCTTGGTACACCGAAAGGCGATGTCGGCGACGAGCGTGACCATGGCACGCACGCCGTCGCTGAGCATACCCAAGGGCAAAACACCCTGCTCTCTATGTCGAATAATCATCTCCTCCACACCCGGATCATAATCTAGACCATACCAACCCTCGTCTTCCAAAACGATATCAACCGCATTGCGTACAGCGGCAATCCGCTTCTCCAAACTGTCTGCATAGGGGCCGTCACTTCTTTTTCCCTGCCACAGCGCAAAGTTAGCTTTGCTAAACCACTGTTGAAGCTGCTTGTAATTGGATGCGGGGCTGAGGCAGTCTTCATAACCGAGGGAACGGCTAGCACTAACTACTGATTTGCGCGAAAGATTTTTGTGGGTCAACCAGAGTCTGCTGGTTCCGTAGTAGGCGATGAGTGGCAAGCCGATATTCCGCTCTTCGCGAATGTAATCCTGCAATTTTTTGCCGTATTGGGTAACTGGAGCGGCATCTTTGATAGTGGTCTTATTTTTGGTTCCGGTGAGCGCCCTACGCCAGGTTTGCTGCACGCCTTCCCATGAGCCGAGCGCCTCAATAACCACAGGATAGTGGGCCTCGCTTTCAGGGCTACCATCCACCACGGTTCGCCGCGCATCGGCCTGATCGATGTGTTTCGCTTTGCCAAGGTCGAATGCACCGACGAATGTGCCAAAGGCACTCGTTATAGCCTCTAGTACACTGGTTTTTCCTTCGCCATTGCGTGCCACCAGAACCGTGAGTTCGGGATGGAACGCAACAACCAGTGATTCGAAGCGCCGATAGTTGGTTAGGGAAAGGCGGTCTAGTTTCATAGCGTTTGTTCCGGTGCAACCGCCTTAGCGAGCAGTTCGCGCAAATCGTAATTGATACTGGCCACGCCAAAATCGGGTTCGACGTTAAACGGATTGCGGAGATAAAACGGCCCTTCGTAGTGGTCACCGTCAACGAGTACAATAGCCAAAATAAACTTCTCCCGCTGGTTTAACGCATAGATCATCTCATTGCGGCTAACCGTAATGATGTTCTGCCCCTTGGCTCGCCCCTTTACTTCGAGGTGGCGATCCGGCTTGAGGGAGCCGTCGGGGTTGGCCGGTGGGCGGGCGGTGATATCCCAGCCGCATTTTTCGGCTGAGAGATCCTTCACTTCGTGGCCAAAACCACGCTCCAGATCCATAACTGCGCGTATGGCAACCTGCTCGATGCGTGAACGGGCCGCTGCGTCGGCACAGAAAGGGGTTTCGCCCTTGTGCTGGGCCAATAGCCCCTGCGGAATCACCAGTGCGCCACCGATCACTACCGGGGTGCTAGAAACTACGGCCTTCATCGCCTCCAGCTCGCGCTTGCGCTGTTGCAAGCGCTCGGTCAGTTCATCGACCCGGCGGCGCGCCATCTCCGGCTGCATACGCGGCTGCTTTCCCGCTGCGACATCCTCCGTAAGTTTAATGTAGCGGTCAGACCAGTAGTTGATCTCTTTGACCAGGCGCTGGTGGACTGCGGCAAGCACTTTGTCGGCTTGCCGCTCACGGCGCGTTTTGACCTCTTGGTAGTGTTCCGGTACCAGGTGTTGGGAGGCGTGGTTGAGCGCCAGCCCCTCTAGGTCGGCGCTGATCCAGGGCGCGTTGCGTATCGCTTGGACCCGCTGCAGGTCGTCGTCGTTCGGCGGCTGCAAGTCGAGGTGTGGCGCCCAGCCGGCATGAAAAGCTTTGCCGTGCAGGTCGATCTCCACGAATTGCAGTCGCCGCGATGCGATGCGGGGCGGATCGCCGCTCTTTTCCATTTGGGCCTCGCGCACGCAGTGATCGACCATAAAGAGGAGGCGCGGTTCGATCCCGTCGTTATTGGGATCTACCAGCACGGCTCCTTGTTTGAGCTTGCTGCGGTGTGCCGCAAGTACCAGGTCGGTGGTGGCGTGCAGGAGTGGATGGGCGGGGTGAATGAGGTCGGCCATCGGCTTGCCGTGGAGTCGTACCCGCTCCTTCTCAAAACAGATCCGCTGGTACCTCTTGAGTACCGGGGTGCGGGTCTCACCGATGACGCGATCACGTTCGCGAATGGCCGCAGGTACATGGCGCAGCTCGAAGCGCCCCGGCTCACGCGGTCGCATTGCGCCGCCGAGATTTTGGAAGGCTTCGGTAAAGAAGGCGCGAATGAAATAGGGCTGGAGCTTGCGGGCTTCGGCTTTTTCCATCTCTTCTTTGACGGCGTAGAGATCTTCCAAGCTCATCGGCTGTTCGACTAAGGCGTTGCGCCGCAGGATCTCTTTGAGGTGTGCGGAATCGAGCGCTCCATCAATGACTTGGGTGAGTCTGGCCTGCACTTCGGGCGACTCGCCATAGCGAATCGCCTCGATCAGCAGCTCCTTTAGCGAGCGGTTCTCGAAGGCTTCGCCCAAAATATCGAACACCTTGCCGCCGAGTGCCTGTTTTTCGATCTCTAGCTTGTCGAATAGCCGCTGGAATACGTCGCCTTCGCGGGTCTCTTTGGCGATTAGATTCCATAGGTGGCAGACTTCGGTTTGACCGATACGGTGGATTCGGCCAAAGCGTTGTTCCAGGCGGTTGGGGTTCCAGGGGAGGTCGTAGTTGACCATTAGGTTGGCGTTTTGCAAGTTGATGCCTTCGCCTGCGGCATCGGTTGCCACCAGTACCAACACGCCCGGGTCGTTGCGAAACTCCTCTTGGGCTTTGCGCCGGTCATCCCGGTTGATGCCGCCGTGGATGACGATAACGGCTTGCGGATTGCCGAATAGGCCGCCGATGCGTGCGACCAGATCGTTGAGGGTGTCTTTGTGTTCGGTGAAGATAATCAGCTTGCGGCGGTTGCCTCCGGCGGTATACATCTCTGGTCGATCTTGCAGCAGGTGGGAGAGTTCTTCCCACTTCTTGTCGTTGCCGGACTGCACTACGCGAAGGGCTTGGCTCTCCAGCGCTTTGAGGAGGAGGATTTCGGCTTCCAGTTCGGGGATGGTTTCTGCTGCCGTGGCCTGATCGACGACTTGGTCGGCGTAGAGTTCGTACTCCTCGGCGCTGAGTGAATCATCTAGCTCGTCGAGATTTTCCGGGAGGTCGATCTGCCGCTTACTTGCATATTCGCCTAGCGTTTCGGCGAGGCCATCTGGTTGCACGCGCTGGCCACTGGCGACGCGTTTCATCTCTTCCAGGCGTGACTCCAAGCGCTGGCATCTGCGCTTGAGCGATTGGTAGATCGCTTCCGGGCTGGAGGCGAGGCGGCGTTGCAGTTGGGTCAGGGCAAAACCGACGGTGCCGCGCCGTTTTCCGCCGAGGTTGTCGGCCCGGTTCATTTCGTTGCGGACGTAGTTGGTTACCGCTTCGTAGAGGGCGGCTTCGCTGGCGGAGAGTCGGTAGTTGACGCTGTAGGCGCACCGTTCAGGGAAGAGTGGGGTGCCGTCGAAGGTGAGTAGCTCCTCTTTTACCATGCGGCGCATCATGTCGGAGAGATCGACTTTGTGTGCGCCTTCGCGAAACTTGCCGTAGAAGCGGTCGCTATCGAGCAGTGAGAGCCAAATCTGGAACTCCTCTTCTTTGCCGTTGTGCGGTGTGGCGGTCATTAGCAGGAAGTGCCGGGTGAGCGAGCCGAGCAGTTCGCCGAGTAGGAAGCGCTTGGTTTTGCTGACTTTGTTGCCGAAGTAGCTGGCCGATAGTTTGTGGGCTTCGTCAACGATAATGAGATCCCATTCGGTGCTTTTGAGCTTTGCTTGGTACGCTTCGCTGCGTGAGAGCTGGTCGAGGCGGCAGATGAGTTGGTTCTGTTCATCGAAGTAGTTGCCAGAGGCGCACTGCTCCTGCTTTTCGCGGCTGAAGACTTCGAATGGGAGGCCGAACTTCTCCAGTAATTCGTCTTGCCACTGTTCGGTGAGGGAGCCGGGCGAGATGATGAGGATGCGCTTGGCATCGGCGCGCATGAGCAGTTCGCGGATGAGTAGACCGGCCATGATGGTTTTACCCGCGCCCGGGTCGTCGGCGAGGACGAAGCGGAGGGGGTGATGGGGGAGCATGGCTTGGTATACGGCGGAGATTTGGTGCGGTAGTGGCTCGACGTTGGAGGTGTGTACCGCCATCATTGGGTCGAAGAGGTGGGCGAGGTGGATGCGGTAGGCTTCGAGGCCGAGTTTGAACGCCTCGCCGGGTGCGTCGAAGGCCCAGGGGCGGCCCGCTACGGCGAGGTTGAGCCGAACTTCGTCTGCGCGAAACAGCATCTGTTCGCTTAGGCGGCCTTGACGGTCTTTGTAGTAGACCGTCACGGCGTTCTCGCCGACCAACTCAACCTGTACGATGCGCACAATTTCGTCGGCCTGGATGCCGCG
The DNA here is from genome assembly GCA_007135625.1 of Gammaproteobacteria bacterium. Taxonomy (GTDB): domain Bacteria; phylum Pseudomonadota; class Gammaproteobacteria; order Chromatiales; family Chromatiaceae; genus SLIM01. The sequence goes on along the minus strand of SLIM01000051.1, from coordinate 15,157 downwards.
AATTTGGGCATTTTTTTTGATCTCTTCGAGTTTGAGCAATTTTGCTTCCTATGTTTCGCGTTAGAGCCTCTGCCGCATTTCGTCGGCTAGCGTCCGCAGATCGGCCTGGTGGCCGTAGGAGCTGCGCCAGATTAGGCCGATTTCGCGGTGGGGGCCGGGTTCTTGTAGCCGGATGAGGTGGATTTCGCGGTTGCGCAGTAGCTCTTCACCAATGGCCATTTCCGGTAGAAAGGTGATCCCTTGGCCACCGGCGACCATCTGCATGAGGGTGTAGAGGCTGGTTCCCTGAAATGCGGCGTGGGCTTTGAGTCCCTCTAGGCGGCAGGCGGCGAGGGCGTGGTCGGTGAGGCAGTGGCCCTCTTGCAGGAGCAATAACTGGTCGGCTGGAAGGGATTCGGTGGCGATTACCGGTTGGTTGGTGAGCGGATGGCCGGTGGGGAGGGCAACTACAAAGTTTTCGTGCCAGAAGAGCAGCCGCTCCAGGGTGCGCAGGGGGTAGGGGAAGGCGAGTACGGCGGTGTCGAGCTTGCCGCTTTCGACCTGCTCGACCAGTTGTGCCGAGCGCTCTTCCACTAGGGTCAGTTCGAGTGCCGGGTAGCGGGCGCGAATTGCGGGGAGGACTTTGGGGAGGAGAAAGGGGCCGATGGTGGGGATCACTCCAAGGCTGAGGTGGCCACTGAGCGGGGTCGTCGTCGGGCGGGCGGTGGCGGTGAGATCGGCGGCGAGGGTGAGAATCTGGCGTGCTTTGGCCGCCACCTGCTCGCCTGTCGGGGTGACGATGACGCGGCGCTTGTTGCGCTCCAGTAGGGTGGTGCCGAGGATCCCTTCTAGCTCCTGAATCCCGGCGCTGAGGGTCGATTGGGTGACGCAGCAGCGCTCTGCGGCTTTGCCGAAGTGGGCCAGTTCAACGACTGCGATGAGGTATTGCAGTTGGCGTAGGGTTGGCAGGTGGGGGTTGGGTTGCATTGTAAAGAATAAAAATAAAGAATAGGAAATCCGGGTTTGGTTATCGCTCCGGCCAGTACCACACTATATTAGCCGTTAAAGGCTGCGCAGCCGGGCTTGAGTTGGCTGCCTGTCATACTTTCACCCTTACCAGCAGTCTCGCTTCAAGTTGCATCTTGACTCTTGAATAGAGTCGTGCCTCCTCATTTTCCTGGTCACGCAAGCTGACCACCAGAGAATACGCTTCTTCGGTGTCGCACAAATTCTCGCCCCAGGGAAAGTCATTCCGGGTCACGACGACAAAGAGCTTTTGGGTGCGAAGTTTGGATTTGGCGTTAAATTGCCGAAAATGCCAGAAATCGGCCTGGACTGTACCCTTGCTGCGTGCCTGCTGACCAATGGTGGCGGTCTTCAGTTCGGGGATAGGGTCGTAGTCATCCTTCTCGGTTGCCTTATTGAACATGGTGGTGACGTGCTCCAGATCAGCCGCAGTGACCAGACGAAAATCTACGCGAGTTGCGCGGTATTTGACTCGGGTCGATCGAACCGGCGGCGTGTAGGCGAGCGCAACGGCAATTTCTCTCAGACGGCGTTTGCCACCGCTGACGAATTCATCAGGAATGGGGATTTCATAGAAGTGGTGGTGCTTGTTTCCGATGGGGCCACCCGCAATCAGCGTCACAGCGTTTTCCAGTGAGCGATGAAGAGATTCCTCATTCACTTGCCCATAGCCACAGACCCTCCTGAACGACTTGTCCTGCTCGATCAGATTCTGACTAGGCTCTGGCATAACGGCGTTCAAGCAGAGCAATGCCCGGAGAAAATTGGCGTTGGCCTCGGGATATTCGCGAAGAATGGAAGCGGCCAGATGCGCCACTTGTGGCGCGGCCATGCTGGTGCCAATATCAACGGCGAAGGGATGACCTTTTGCGAATTGATGGTTCGTTGAAACGACGCCCAGTCCAGCAACACGTTCCATAAGCGAATGGCTGGCCCGCGTATTGATCGCCCAGTTGCCGCCGTGCGCTAGAAGCTCTGGCTTGATGGCACCGTCCACGGAATATCCACCTCGGGTGAAAGGCGATGGTTGCTCAGGTTGAGCAATCGGCAGCTCTGACGGGTCGTGGGTGTGGGTCTGACTGTTCCAGCTTTGGTTATGTCGTGCCAAACTGCCCACGGTAAGGACGTTCAGTGCCGGAGCTGGCTCAACGATTCGCCAGGCATCGCCCAGCAAGTAATTTGGGTAGTTGTCGCGCCACTTTAATCTATCAGGAGACTCTTCGTTAATTCGATGGTTGCCCGCAGACACCACGAACAGGACGTTTAGTTCCCGAGAGAGGGTATCTAGGGTTACGGAAAGTCCTTGCAGATGGCCACCGTGATAGGGCTTGTTCGCATCACCCAATGAGAGGTTGAAGATTCGGCATCCGTGCTGTTCTACAAAGTGGCGTACCGCCTTTTCAATGTGGTTCTCAACGAAACCGGCTGCATTGTTGTCTTTATCGAGGATTCTGCCACTGAACAGGCGCAGAGTGGGAACGAATGCACCGGCACGCAGGTGGCGCTCGAAATCACCATAAAGCGCAAGACCGGCAACATGGGTGCCATGGCCATTCTCGTCATGATCCCCTTCACCGGGTAGAAAGCTCTGTGCGTCCCCGATGGCAGCTCCTAGAAGGGGATGCCCGGTCGCAAGCCCGCTATCTAGGACAACGACGCTTGGTGCTTCCTCACCCGGTGCATTAATTTTAGGAAAATTCTGTACATCCTGAAAAACAACGGAACGCTCCAAGCCGAAGCTGGGAGGCAGGTCAACCGAGCGCACATCACGGTGCCTGAGGAGCTGTTCCGCCTGATCGGGGTTGCAGAGAACGCGGTAAAGCGTCAACTCTGGCTGCTTGACCTGATCTTTTTTCTCAATGCCTTGCCGCTTCAGCCATTCTTCGAACCTGGCCCACTCCTGATCGCGCCCCTGGTGGTTATCTTCAAGGGGCCAGAGTTCGACATCAATCAGGAACTCATCAGATTTTGGGAAGCCCTGCTTTTTGAGAGCCCACCCTTTGCGATCTTCGGCGATCCAACCGTCGATACTTTGCAGGGCATAAATGACCTGCTTATTCGTGACATCGTCACCACGAGCCATAGTGGAAAGTCGCGCTTCAAATTGGGCAAGAGCGGCATTGCTGGCAAACCCGATAACAACTGTTTCATCCTCTTGGCTGACAACTTCGATTTCTGTTGAAATCTTTCGAAGATCCTCGGGGTTGAATCCCTTATGTACCGTAAACCGGAATAATTTACGGTCATCGAAACCGCCCACATCACCGGCAGACTGCTCTTTGGCGTTGGCGAGCTTCTGCAACAGCCCGCGCCCGTGTCCACGGACATCGCTGGGCGCCTTCGGTGGCTTGTAGGTTCTAGGCCGCTTCTCGTTGACCGGCGCTTCCCGCTGGATGGTGAGGTGGGGAAAGGTCTCTTCCATGACCGATTAACTCCTCTTGGTGCGTGCTCTACGAGCATCCTCGCGTTTGATGGCTGATTGCAGGTGACGCTCGCTGAGAAACTCTTTACCCGCCAGAACCATATCTTTCGCGGCACGGCGCAAAACACGCTCAACGTCGGCATGACTCATGCCTTTGAACAGACTTACAATACGGGAATCGTCAATTTCGAACTCCCTACGAAGCCCGCGAAGCTTGACGGACAACAAGCGACGTAACTGTTCGAGGTTTGGTGATTCGAAAACCAGCACCTCATCAAATCGCCGCCAAACAGCGGAATCGAGAATGCGTTCATGGTTGGTTGCCGCCACCAGAATGCTCTTGCCTTCATACGCATCGAGCATCTGGAGGAAGGCATTTACTACGCGCTTAAGTTCGCCGTGTTCCGCCTCATCTGAACGCTCCTTCGCCATTGCATCAAATTCATCGAACAAAACCACCATTGGCACCGTAGACACGAAATCGAAAACTTGCCGCAGATTGGCCGCAGTTTCACCAAGGAGTGAAGAAATCACGCTGTCAATGCGCACGATGGCGAGGGGCAAGCCAAGCTCGCTAGCAAGAACTTCAGCAGTCAAAGTTTTTCCGCATCCGGGAGGACCGCAAAACAGTATTTTATCTGCTGGGTACAAGCCATAACTCTGCAATACCTCAACCCGGTGATGCTCCTGCAGTAATTCATTCAGAAGTGAGGTGTTTTCGTCTGAAAGCACAACGTCTTCCAGACGCCTTACCGGCTCCTTGATCTGCAACAGTGGAAGATTCCGGTCTTTATCTTTAGGTAAACGGTCGTTTAACACAGATTGAAGTGGCACGTTCGAGCTTCGACGACCATAAAGGATCTTTTCGAGATCATTTGCCAGCAAATGGTGATTCTTGGAGCGCTCTTCCTGAATCAGTTGCTCGGAAACGCGCTTGAATGCTTCATGGTTCCCCTCTGAACCTGTTTTAACTAGCTGTCTCAGTAAGTTAGCTGTTGCCATAACCGCTCTCCTGAATTATTGATTCGCGCTCATGGCGCTGGCCTTGGTTATCGCTCCGGCCAATACCATACTATATTAGCCGTTAAAGGCTGCGCAGCCGGGCTTATTGTAGCCAAAAAAACAGGCTGTAGACGCTCACAAACCTGCTATCCTATTGATAGCTTGAACAAAAACCGAAAGAGCATGAAGCCGGAAAGCCTACAAGGGGAAAAGATAACCGATCAGAGGCCGCCTTACCACCCCAATTTGATGAGGTAGGTAAGCGACGACGGGTACGATCCAGAGCGGCCTCCTCGTATTCCGTATGAGGCGCTGGTTCCAGCGAAGCAGCTCCTGTGTTGAGGGGTGCAATGGGCATCTCTCGCCGATTCGGTAGGCTGCCGCCTGGGGGGGTGAACGATGATCAAGGCCCACCACCCTTCCCGCTTCGTACCTGCCAGATAAGGCGCTATACTAGGGCAGAGGAGCTGAAGAGAGTCCCCTCTTCAGCGCTACCTCGCTCACCAATACGACACCTTCATGCCACGAAAATAGAGGTTAAACCATGGCAGAGAGCTCCAAAAACCGCTGGGCCGGCCTGCTAATCGGGCCGGTGATGATCTTTCTCGCCCTTTCGGCGATCTGGAAGAATGAGACCCGCTTCGATTACCACTTGGCGGCAAAAGAGGCGCTGGTGATTCCGGCAGCAACCTATGCCGTGCCGGGCCATAACCTTGCGCTAACGGGGCCGATGGATCAGGGGTTGACCCTGGTGGGAGAGTATGTGGACTCCTTCACCGGCTACCTGATGGTGCGGCGCAGTGCGGAGATCTACGCTTGGAGCGAGGATGAGGATGATGAGGGCAATGTTACCTGGAGTCGGAAATGGATGAGCGGCGTGGAGAACAACTCACGCAACAGTGGGATCACCCAGCAGCTCTCCTCCCGCCGCTTTATGCCTGACGAATACCAAGTTGGCGACCTCAGAATCCGCAGCGAACTAATGGAGTTTGTCGATCCAGTGCGGGGAATCGGTAGCGGCGAGCTGGAGGTGGTTCACCGCTCACTGGAGCCGCGTGGGGAGTATCTCTATTGGTCAAAGGGAGGGAGTAACCAGATCGGTGATGAGCGGGTCACTTATCGGGGGGTGCCGGTGCCGCCGATTGCCACCTATTTTGGCCATTTTGATGGGGAGTATGGGGTTGCCGATACCTCCGAGATGCGTAGCGGGTGGGTAAATGAGATCATTCAGGATTCGGGAGTTCTGCACCACCTTGTGGCGGGGGAGCGAGAGTACGCGCTGGCGACTATGCAGGCGCATATCCGCACCGTGAAGTGGATTGTACGCGGCGTTGCCAGTGCTGTGGTGCTAATCGGTTTTCTCATCTTTTTCAGCACTATGCTGGGTTTTCTCTATGGCATTCCGCTGATTGGCGATATTGCTCGTTTTGGGGTGTGGATTTTGTCGATCAGCTTCACCCTGCCGTTGGTGCTGCTCACCATGCTGCTAGGCTACTTCGTCGCTAATCCATTGGCGCTGGCGGTGGTGAGTGCGCCAATCGTAGTGGGTGTGGTGCTGCTGCGCCAGCGCAACCGGGCGACGCAGCGGGTGATCTACCACGATTTGGAGAGCCGTTACGGTACCGCGCTTCAGAAGAGTGACCTGAGGGAGTTGGAGTTTATTGAGCTGGCCCAACTCGCCTTTGCCGATAACCATCTCGATCCGAGTGAGGAGAAGTTTCTGCGCCGTTGGGCGACCAAACAGGGGTGGGATGATGCCCGTTTTACCCAGTTACTGACGCGGGCGAAACAGGAGCAGAGCGAGCAGAGCAGCGCGGTGCATGGGGAGGAGCATCTGCGCAATTTGGTGCGTCTGGCCCTTGCCGATGGCCACCTCTCGCAGTCGGAGCTGAGTGCCATTGAGCGGGCCGCAAAGCGGATGGGCTATGAACACACCAAGGTTGCGCGTCTGACCCAAGAGGTACAGCAGCTTGCAATGGGCTGAAGGGAAGATGAGCGGTCACCCGCATTTGGTGATTGACAGGGGGCGAGCGGTGGTAGACAATCCTCTATCACTTGCGATGGCACCCATTGATGTAGGTAGGATTCAACATGCAACCACAGGTAGAGCAGATGTTGGAAAAGCTGGAACACCTCACCCCCGACCGCTTGGCGGAGGTGGAAGACTTCATCGATTTTCTACACCAACGTGATCAGGACAAACGCTTGCGCCAGGACTACGCACGCGCCTCCGAAGCCGCCTTCGCCAAGGTCTGGGATAACGACGAAGATGCCATCTACGACTCGTTATAACTTCGGTGATGTGGTGCTGGTGGGTTTTCCCTTCACCAACCTGCAAGCCACCAAGAAACGCCCCGCTGTGGTCATCAGCCAAAAGACCTACCAGCAGAACCGGCCCGATGTGATTCTGATGGCGATCACCAGCCAAGTCCGGCAACCGTTGGCCAGCGGCGAGGCGATGCTGCAGGACTGGCAGACGGCTGGGCTGGCCAAGCCTTCGGTACTCAAACCCCTGATCGCCACGCTGGAGCAAAATCAGGTCGTCAAGGTCATGGGACGGTTGTCAGCGGCGGACAGGGAGGATTTGGGGAAGGTGATTCAGACGATTTTGGGCGACTCATAAAACACAAGCGCGTAGAACGGCTGCCCAAAGGGCGATCCGCCACGGCGGCAACTCGCGGATTGGCAGACCCCCTAACGGAATCATATTAAGCATGGAATATGAACACACCAAGGTTGCGCGTCTGACCCAAGAGGTACAGCAGCTTGCAATGGGCTGAAGAGAAGATGACCGGTCACCCGCATTTGGTGATTGACAGGGGGCGAGCGGTGGTAGACAATCCTCTACCACCTGCGACGGCACCGAAAGGTTGCCCACTCGCTCCTCCTCTTCTGCGACAGCCAGCCGTGACCCTCGAGTTCTTATGCACCACTCTTTCCCTGATCCCTTAGTTTCCATTCGCGGGCTGGTCTACCGGCGCGGTGATCTGGTGATCTTTGATGGGGTCGATATCGACATTCCACGCGGCAAGATCACCGCGGTGATGGGACCGAGCGGGACGGGCAAGACCACGCTTCTCAAGCTGATTGGGGGCCAGTTGCGCCCCGCTGGCGGGCGCATTGAGGTCGATGGGGTCGATGTTCATCGCCTCTCGACGCGTGATCTCTACCGCCTGCGGATGCGCATGGGAATGCTCTTTCAGAGCGGTGCGCTGCTCACCGATCTCTCGGTGTTTGAGAATGTCGCCTACCCCTTGCGGGAGCATAGCGGCCTGCCGGAGTCGATGATTCGCAAGCTGGTGCTGCTCAAGCTGGAGGCGGTGGGGCTGCGCGGGGCGCGGGCGCTGATGCCGGCGGAACTCTCCGGGGGGATGGCGCGGCGGGTCGCCTTGGCGCGGGGGATCGCACTGGATCCGATGATGATGATGTATGATGAACCCTTTACCGGGCAGGATCCAATCTCCATGGGGGTGCTGTTGAAGCTGATTCGGGTACTTAACGATGCGAGCCGCATGACCAGTATTGTGGTCTCCCATGATGTGCGCGAGACGGCGGAGATTGCCGATTGGATTTATGTAATTTCAGCGGGTAAGGTGGTAGAGCATGGGGATCGCGAGGCGGTGATGAACTCCGAAAACGCCTGGACACGCCAGTTTATGAACGGTCTGCCCGATGGGCCGGTTCCCTTTCATGTTGCCGCCACGCCGCTGCGTGACGATCTGTTGGCGAGGTAGCCGATGGTTACGATGCTTGCACAACTGGGGCGCTGGGGGCTAAATGCCGTTCAGCGTCTGGGGCTGGCGGTACTGCTGCTGCCGGCGATGGCTGCCGGAACCGTGGCGCTGCTGCGCCGTCCAATGCTGCTGCTGCGCCAGATCTTTTCGATTGGGGTGTTGACCTTCTCGATTGTTGCGGTGGCCGGGGTCTTTGTCGGCATGGTGCTGGGGTTGCAGGGGTACTACATTCTCGCGCAGTTCGCCGCTGAGGAGGCGCTGGGGGTGATGGTGGCCGCTTCGCTGGTGCGTGAGCTGGGACCGGTGGTCACCGCGCTGCTGTTTGCCGGGCGGGCCGGTTCGGCGCTCACCGCCGAAATCGGGCTGATGAAGGCGACCGAGCAGCTCTCGGGGCTGGAGATGATGGCGGTCAATCCGATCTATCGGGTCTTGACCCCGCGATTCTGGGCCGGTTTTCTCTCCATGCCGCTGCTGGCGGCGGTCTTTAGTGCGCTGGGGGTGATGGGCGGCTGGTTTGTCGGGGTGGTGCTGCTGGGGGTTGATGACGGCTCCTACTGGACGCAAATGGTGTTGAAGATCGACTTCTCGGACGATATCCTCAATGGCGTGATCAAGAGCGTGGTCTTCGGCTTTGTCTGCACCTGGATTGCGCTCTATCAAGGCTACCACGCGATCCCAACCTCCGCCGGAGTGGGTCAGGCGACCACCCGCACCGTAGTTCTCAGCTCATTGGTGGTACTTGGCCTTGATTTCCTCCTCACCGCACTGATGTTCGGTTGAGCAGCGATTTTTACGATAACATTAAGGGTACAGCATGCAGTCGAACAGAACCATTGAGGTCATGGTAGGCACCTTTATCCTGGCCGGATTGGTGGCACTCTTTTTTCTGGCGATACGGGTGAGCAACTTCAGCGGCGAGCTGGGCAGCGACAGCTACCCACTGACCGCCCGCTTTGATAACGTCGGCGGCCTCACCGAGCGTGCCAAAGTGACCATCGCCGGGGTGCGGGTTGGGCGGGTGGAGTCGATCCGTTTCGATCCCGCTACCTTTGAGGCGGTAGTCACCCTACGAATCGATAATCGCTATAATCAGATTCCGGATGACACCTTCGCTAAAATCTACACCGCTGGGCTGCTGGGCGAGCAGTATATCGGCCTCGATCCCGGTGGTAGTCCGTTTCCCCTCAAGCCGGGTGAAGAGGTAGTCTATACCCAATCGGCACTGGTGCTTGAGGATATGATTAGTCAATTTCTGTTTAGCAAAGCAGAGGGAGGAAGTAGTGGTTTCTAGTCGCAAACTTTTTTATCGGTGGGGATTGGCTCTACTGCTGACCGCCGGATTGGCGCTCTCCGCGCCACTCGCCGCCAATGCGGATCCGCAGGAGGTGGTACGCAGTACCGCCGATGCGGTACTGCACGAGGTCGAGACCCGGCGTAGCGAGTTGGAGGCGGCACCAGAGCAGATCTACGCCTTGGTGGAGCAGTATGTACTCCCCAATTTTGACTTTGAACTCATGTCACGGCTGGCGCTGGGTCGCCACTGGGCCTCCGCTACACCGGAGCAGCAGGCCCAGTTTACCGAGGGCTTCCGCGAGCTGCTGGTGCGTACCTACGCCACCGCGCTGCTCAACTACTCCGGCCAAAAGATCACCTACCTCCCCTTCGAGCTGCCCGCCGATGCGGAACGGGTACGGGTACCGACCCAGGTCTTCGCCGCGCCCGGCTCGCCACCGGTTCCGGTTGACTATGAGCTGTTTCAGCGAGACGATGCCTGGCGGGTCTACGATGTGCGCATTGATGGCATCAGTATGCTGCAAAACTACCGCACCAGCTTTACCAATGAGATTCGGCGCTACCAGCTTAGCGGCCTGATTGAGCGCATTAGCGACAAAAATAAGGGACTGGAGTGAGTGCCACGGCAACCTTGGAGCAGCAGGCGGAGGGGTGCTACCGGCTGCGCGGTAGTCTCACCTTCGCCACGGTGAAGGGGCTGCTCACCGAGGTGGAGCGAATCACGGCACAGACCCCGGAGGGTACTGCACTAGAGCTTGATCTAGCCCAGGTGGAGGCCGCCGACAGTGCCGGTCTGGTGCTGCTGCTGGAGTGGCTGGAGCGGGTGGAGGCGCGGGGTTCTCGGTTAACGCTGCGCAATCTCCCCGATGAGCTACGCCAACTGGCGCATATTAGTAACGTTGAGGCGCTGCTGCTCGATCCGGCTGCACCTGCCAACCCCTGAGCAGTCTGAACTCGATATAGAAAAACATTATGGATAAACTTTGGATCAGCGGCGGTAACCCCCTTAACGGAGAGGTGCGCATCGCCGGGGCAAAAAACGCTGCGCTACCGATCTTGGCCGCGACCCTGCTGGCCGAGGGGCCGATGACGATTAGCAACGTTCCCCATCTGCAAGACATTACCACCACCATGGAGCTGCTTGGGCGCATGGGGGTACAACTGGTGGTCGATGAGCGGATGAACATTAATGTGGATAGCAGCACCATCTCCGATTTGACCGCCCCCTACGAGCTGGTGAAGACAATGCGTGCCTCGATCCTGGTGTTAGGACCGCTGCTCGCCCGCTTCGGTCAAGCCGATGTCTCGCTGCCCGGCGGCTGCGCCATCGGCTCCCGCCCGGTCAATCTGCATATCGACGGGCTGCGGGCGATGGGGGCGGAGATTAGCGTTGAGGCGGGCTATATTCGCGCCCGCGCCAAGCGGCTGCGCGGTACCCGGCTAATGATGGATCTGGTCTCGGTGACCGGAACTGAGAATCTGATGATGGCGGCGACCCTGGCCGACGGGGTTACTGTGATAGAGAACGCCGCGCGCGAGCCGGAGGTGGTCGATCTCGCTAACTGCCTCAACGCCATGGGGGCGCGGGTGCGCGGTGCCGGTGGCCACACGATTACTATTGAGGGAGTTGACCGCCTGAAGGGGACGAGCTACCGAGTGCTTCCCGACCGCATTGAGAGCGGCACCTTCCTGGTTGCAGCGGCCCTCACCGGGGGGCATATCCGCCTGCGCAATACCCAGCCCGATCTGCTGGATGCCACCCTCGCCAAGTTGCGTGAGGCGGGGGCCGAGATCGAGTGCGATGCACACTCCATTACCCTCGACATGCGCGGGCGTACCCTGCGGGCGGTCGATATCCATACCGCCCCCTACCCCGCCTTTCCGACCGATATGCAGGCCCAATTCACCGCCTTGAACTCAGTCGCTAGCGGAGTGGGAACGATCACCGAGACGGTCTTTGAAAACCGCTTTATGCACGTTCAGGAGTTGCAGCGAATGGGGGCCAAGATTCGCCTGGAGGGGAATACCGCAATCTGCACCGGTGTTCCCCGCCTGACCGGAGCGCCAGTGATGGCGACCGACCTGCGCGCCTCCGCAAGCCTGGTGCTGGCCGGTTTGGTAGCCGATGGTGAGACCTTGGTAGATCGCATCTACCATATTGATCGCGGCTATGAGAACATTGAGGAGAAGCTGGCCGCCCTCGGGGCCAAGATCCGCCGGGTACCGGAGTAGTTATGCAATTTACCACCCCCCTTCGTATCGCCCTCTCCAAGGGGCGAATCTTTGAGCAGACCCTGCCGCTGCTGGCCGCTGCCGGAATCACCCCGCTGGAGGATCCCGAGAGCAGCCGTAAACTGATTTTGGAGACCAACCATCCTACTGTCCAACTGGTGATGATTCGGGCCACCGATGTCCCCACCTATGTGCAGTGGGCCGCCGCCGATATTGGGATAGCGGGCAAGGATGTGCTGGTCGAGCATGGCGGGGCCGGACTCTACGAGCCACTCGATTTAGCCATCGCCCGCTGCCGGATGATGGTCGCCGGGCCACCCGGAGCTTCACTGAACGGTGAGCGGCTGCGCATCGCCACCAAATATGTCCGCGCCGCCAGCGACCACTTCGCCAGCAAGGGACAGCAGGTGGAGATCATTAAGCTCTACGGCTCGATGGAGCTGGCCCCGCTGGTCGGTCTTGCCGACTTGATTGTCGATCTGGTAGAGAGCGGCGGCACCCTGAAGGCGAATGGACTCATCCCGCTGGAGTGGATCGCCGACATCAGCTCGCGCCTGATCATTAACAAGGCAGCTTGGAAGATCAAACACTCCGTAATCGCTGAGTTTCTCGCAATTCTGCGCGCAAGCGTAGAGAGCCGCAGTGCCGAGAGATGAACGTTACGGAGAACCGAGGAGAGCAGCGAGGGGAGCAGCGGGTCTCTCCGCTATCTGCTCTCACCAGCCATACAGGATCTGCGAAATGACTGAAATCAACACCTTCGCCACTAGCGACCCCGACTTTGCCTCGCGCCTCGAACGCCTGCTCGCCTGGGAAGGGGTCTCTGACGAGCGGGTGAATAGCACCGTTCAAGAGATTCTGCGCGGCGTTCGCGAGCGCGGCGACCCGGCCCTCATCGACTACACCCAGCGTTTCGACGGCTGGCAACCGGCGAGTGCTGACGCGCTGGAGATCCCGCTACTGCGCTTGGAACAGGCGTGGAACAGCATCCCCGAGGCGCAGCAGCAGGCGCTGGAGCAGGCAGCCCAACGGGTCACCGCCTACCACCAGCGGCAACGGGGGGAGTCCTGGAGCTATCGCGAGGCCGACGGCACCCTGCTCGGCCAGCAGGTGACCCCGCTAGACCGGGTCGGGCTCTATGTCCCCGGCGGCAAGGCGGCCTACCCCTCCTCGGTGCTAATGAACGCACTCCCCGCCAAGGTCGCCGGAGTCCAAGAGCTGATTATGACCGTTCCCACCCCCGGCGGCGAACTGAACGAGCTGGTCTTGGCGGCGGCCTACATCAGCGGAGTGAGCCGGGTCTTCGCCATCGGCGGGGCGCAGGCGATTGCCGCCCTCGCCTACGGCACCGCCACCATCCCGGCGGTCGATAAGATCGTCGGCCCCGGCAACATCTATGTGGCTACCGCCAAGCGGGCGGTCTTCGGGCAGGTCGGCATCGACATGATCGCCGGGCCTTCCGAGATCCTGGTGGTGTGTGACGGCGAGACCAATCCCGACTGGATTGCGATGGATCTCTTCTCCCAAGCCGAACATGATGAGGATGCGCAGTCGATTCTGCTCACCCCGAATGGCGACTTCATCCCTAAAGTGCAGGCCAGCATTAAGCGCCTACTGCCCACCATGGAGCGCCAGTCGATCATCGCCACCGCGCTGCGCGAGCGGGGGGCGCTAATCCACTGCCGCGACCTGGACGAGGCGTGCCGCCTGATCAACCGCATCGCCCCCGAACACCTCGAACTCTCAGTCGCCGATCCGCACGCGCTGCTGCCGCAGATTCGCCACGCCGGAGCGATTTTTATGGGGCGCTACACCTCCGAACCGCTCGGCGACTACTGCGCCGGCCCCAACCATGTATTGCCGACCTCACGCACCGCTCGCTTCTCCTCACCCCTGGGGGTCTATGACTTCCAGAAGCGCAGCAGCTTAATTGAGGTCTCCGCCGACGGAGCCAAGAGCCTCGGAGAGATCGCCGCCACGTTAGCACGCGGCGAGGGCCTCACCGCCCACGCCCGCGCCGCCGAGTATCGGCAGTAAACGACCATGTTCAGCGGCATCGTACAGGGAACCGCCGAAGTGGTCACGGTGATCGAGCGCGAAGGGATGCGCAGCCACCGTATCCGCCTCCCGGCAGAACAGCTCTCCGGACTGCAGATCGGGGCCTCCCTCGCCCACAACGGCTGCTGTCTGACCGTCACCGCCATGGAGGGCGAGCTGCTCACCTTCGACCTCATCGCGGAGACCCTGCGCATCACCAACCTCGGCGAACTCCGCCCCGGCGACCGGGTCAACTACGAACGCGCCACCCGTTTAGGCGAGGAGATCGGCGGTCACCTGATGTCGGGCCATATCCTGACTTGCGCCGAGGTACTCTCTGTCGAGACCTCCCCCAACAACCGCCGCCTCTGGCTGCAACTCCCCGACCGCTACGCCAAATATCTCTTTCCTAAAGGCTACATCGCCATTGACGGGATCAGCCTCACCATTGGCGAGGTCGAGCAGGGGCGTTTTAGCGTTAACCTCATTCCCGAGACGCTGGAACGGACCAATATCGCCAGCCGCACCCAGGGAGATCGAGTCAATATCGAGATCGACCCGCAGACCCAGGTGATCGTCGATAGCGTTGAGCGCATCCTCCAACAGCAGGCATACCCACTGCGAGGGGCCGAGTGAACCACGATCCATTAAACCCGCAAGTTCTGGGAGAGCGGGCCGCCCCCTCCCCCGCCGACCTGCCCCGCCTGGAGGCGGAGATCGGCAAGGCAGTCATTGGTCAGCAGCAGGTAATTCGTGAAGTTATCGTCGCCCTGCTCGCTGCCGGCCACGTGCTGATTGAGGGGGTACCCGGCCTGGGCAAGACCCTACTGGCACGCGCCCTCACCGCAACGGTCGGCGGCCTTTTTCACCGGGTCCAGTTCACCCCCGACCTAATGCCAAGTGACATCAGCGGGCATATCCTGTTTGACATGAAAAACCAATCCTTTCGTGTACGGAAAGGGCCGGTCTTCTGCAACTTCCTGCTCGCCGACGAAATCAACCGCGCCCCGGCCAAGACCCAAGCGGCACTGCTGGAGGTGATGCAGGAGCAGCAGGTGACCATTGAGGGGCAGACCTTCCCGCTCGATCCCCCGTTTCTGGTACTCGCTACCCAGAACCCCATCGAACAGGAGGGTACCTATCCACTGCCCCAGGCGCAGCTCGACCGCTTTCTGCTCAAGATCTTCATCGACTACCCCAGCGAGTCGGAGGAGGAGGCGCTGGTGCAACTGGTGACCGGCAACGCGGTCGGAGATGGCCTCAACCTCTCGGCGGTTGAGGCCCTGTTTGACCCTGCAGCGATTACCCAGCTTCAGCAGCTCGCGGCGCGGGTAGCGGTGGATAACGAGGTGCTACGCTACGCGGTGCGTATCATTCGCGCCAGCCGTGAGTGGAGCGGGGTCGAGATCGGGGCCGGCCCACGCGGCAGCAT
>SLIM01000205.1 GCA_007135625.1 Gammaproteobacteria bacterium | reverse complement strand
TGAAGCATCGGCAGCGCCCGCGCAAACCCGAGAAAAGCCAGTGCCGCGCCGAGGGTGGAGCTGGCCTTGAGCGGGCTGATGGAGAGGGCTTTATTGCGCTTTAGAATCTCCGGCATGATCTAGGCCTCCTCGGGGGTGCGCCGCCACGGGGCGGGGTTGCGCACCCGGCCCCAGATCGGGCTGTCGATGGTCAAGCAGAGCTGACGCGCCAGCTCCGGCATTCCGCGATAACCGGCATAGCCAAATTCGCGCTCCTGGTTAATATCGAGAAAGGGGATACGCGCTTTGAGCGCGGTGTACATATTGCGCCCTCCGGCGATCAGCACATCGACCCGATGGTTATGTACCATGTCAATCAAATTGCGCGGGCTGCCATCCTCCAGCATCACCGCATCCTCGCCCATTAACTCGCGAATCCGCTCTTTATCCTGTTCAGTCGATTTTTTGGTGCCGGTAGCGACCACCTCCATGCCGAGATCTTGCAGCGCCGCAATCACCGACCACGACTTCACCCCGCCGGTGTAGAGCAGCGCCCGCTTACCGCGCAGCCGCTCGCGCCAAGGCTCCAACGCCTGATCGGCCCATCCCTCTTCGCGGGCAATCAGCGCCTCGGTGCGACGGCTCAGGTCGGGATCACCGATCAGCCGGGCGAAGTCGCGCAGTGCCTGCGAGACATCCCCCACTCCGTAAAAACTGCCTTCAAACCAGGGGGTTCCATAGGCTTCCTGCAACTTGCGCCCGACGTTAATCATCGCCTTGGAGCAGACCAGCATATTGGCCTCAGAACGGTGCATGGTCTGCACCTGATGGAAGCGGGCATCTCCCGACAGGGTGCAGAGTACCCGCAGCCCCAGCTCATCGAGCAGCGGCAGGACGTGCCAGAACTCCCCGGCGATATTAAACTCCCCAATCAGCGAGATGTTGTGTACGGTAATCCCCGGACGCTGCGCCTCGGGCGGAATCGGGTCGGGTTCGCGGGTGCCGCAGACATAGCGCACCATCGCCTCCCCGGCGATGCGGTTCCCCAGGTTTTTGGTGCCGTAAAACCCCGCCGAATCGACTGGCACCACCGGCACTCCCCAGCGCTCCTCTGCCGCTTTGCAGACCGCTTGCAGGTCATCCCCGATCATTGCGGGTACGCAGGTGTTGTAGACGAAGACCGCTGCCGGTTGGTAGCTCTCAATCGCCTGCTTGATCGCGTGGAACAGCCGCTTCTCACCGCGTCCCATGATCACATCCTGTTCGTTAAGATCGGTGGTCATGCCGATGCGGTAGAGGGTCGGGCCGCTCGACTTCGCCCCCCGGTTGTCCCAGGAGCTACCGGCGCAGGCAATCGAGCCGTGGACGATGTGTGCGACATCGGCAATCGGCAGCAGCGCAATTTGCGCTCCGTCAAAGGCGCACCCCCCCGCCGTCGCTCCCGGTTTGGGGCGGGCGCATCCCGATTTTGACTTGTGGTTGTGGCTACAGGCCGGCTCATCGAGCAGGGCGGCAATCTCTTTCGCTTTCATGGCAAACGGCACCTAACTTCTGTCGTTGATGGGTTCAGGGTCGTGGTGAAGGAGCAAGCAAGTTAGGTGCCAAGGAACCTCGGCGATAAAAAGTCGTCCTATACCCGAGCCTGCAATGGGCATTGTGGTGCTTGTAGGGATGAGGGGGCTACGTCCGTTTTGCCGGGTAGAGAAGATCATTGTGGCATCCTTTCCTCCTCTTTCCAGTTCTCTTTTCCATTTTCAGCTATACAAGGAACTCTCGATGACTACAAAAGCTTCTATCTATGACATCCGACATCTACCGCTGACGATTACGACGGCGGTTCTGTTTCTGCTCGCGGGCTGGCTGCTGTCCGGTCCGGTTGCGGCAGAAGCGCCCCCCTCTGGTGAGCCATCGCAACTGGTGGAGGTGGTAAAAAGCAGTAAGTCTTTCCCTGAAACACTTAAAGCATTTAAGGCAGAGGTAAGAAGTGCCGGCTGGAGTCTGCTCAATAGCAACAATATGGCTGGAATCCTCTCTGAGCGGGGCTTCACCCTTGACCCTGTCGTGATTCTGGATGTCTGTAGCGGACAGTACAGTGCGCGTATCCTGAGTAACGATGCCTACCGCCCGATCTCGGCTTTCATGCCCTGTAGAGTCAGCATTTATCAAACCTCCGAAGGAGAGGTCTTCATCGCCCGCATGAATGTCGGCGCTTTTGTCGCGATGATGCCCCCGGAAGTTGCCGAGGTGATGATCGCCTCGGACGCAGAGATCAGTAAAATCATTGAGAAGGCGATACGCTGATAGAGCAGAGGAGAGAGACCGAGGGAGTATCCCTTTGCCCTCTCTTCAATACGCTTTTTCATGCGGATTTTTTGTCTTTAGAGTTGCTCCCGCTTCGGTAGCTGGCGCTGAATCAGCATCGCAAAGCAAAATAAAATAGTTGAAAGTTGAATCCCATCCGCTAAACCCTCACTGCTCCATCTTGTTCTCTTCGCTTTTACGGCGACGCAGGGAGGGGAGACGGAGGCCACGCTGTTTCAGGTAGGCCAGCAGGTGGAGCCGCCACAGCAGGCGGACGATGAAGAAACCAAGGCCAGCGGCAAGGAGACCGCAGACTACGGCACCAAAATAGAGTGGTCGCCAAATCACCGCCATGCTTCTACTGATCCACTCCATGCTCATGCGGAAGTGGGGAATCGGCGGAGTGTCGAGCAGCCAAGATCCGACGAGATAGGAGATATAGAGGAGTGGCGGCATGGTGAAAGGGTTGCTCACCCAGACCATAAGAACAGCAATGGGAAGGTTGATGCGTAGAATGATTGCGGTGGCGGCGGCGGCGACCATCTGAAAGGGCATTGGAATAAAGGCCCAGAATAGCCCGACTGCAACCGCGCCGGAGACCGATCTACGGTTAAGATGCCATAGATTGGGGCTTCCCAATAGGGTCCCGAAGATCCGCAGGTATTGGTGCTCTTTCAGGCGTTGCGGAGAGGGCAGGTAGCGCCGAATAAACTTCCTTGGCATGTCGTTCCATAGCTCGTTGTCGAGTATACTGATTCAGTAATCGGCTAGATCGCTGGCCACTTGGCACCATCCTACCCGACTCTACCTCTCTATTTTGGCAACTGCTGCCGCTCTCCTCGCTAGCGGGAGAATACACGGTGAGGCCATTGTCGGCTATGATAACGGAAAGCGAGAGATGTTCTGCCTCTTGAAAATATTCTTATTGATCATGGGAGAAGCACCGCATGAGAGTCCCCGAGGATGTGAGCCAAACCGTTAGCCGCTGGCGCTGGCTAACGCTGCTGTTCTTACTGCTCTTCACCCCCACGCTCTATGCCGCATGTGAGGTGTCGGAGCAGCGGGGGGATTATGCCGCCGCGCTCGGCTGTTGGCAAGAGGCAATGGTTGCGGGCGAGGGTGCGCCGGGGGTGGCGCTCTATCGGCGGGCGCGGGCGTGGCGGATGTTGGGCTATCGCGAAGTGGCGGCGGAAGAGCTGGAGCGGCTCGCGCTGGTGGCGGAGGTCTCCCCAGCGGTAACGCTGGCGGCGGAGCTGTTGAGCGCTCAGTTGGCGCTGGAGCGGGGGGAGCGCGAGGCGGTGCGGGAGCAGGCGTTGGGTCTGCGCCAACAGGCGGCGGAGCTGCGGCGCTACGGTTTGCAGGCCGATGCCGAGCAGTTGCTGGGAGATCTGGCCGCGCTAGCGGGTGATGCAGCGGCGGCGGCTCGCTACTACACGGAGGCCTACGCTACTGCGACGCTGGCGGAGAGTCCGGTGGCGCAGGTGGTGGCGCTGCTGGCCCGCGCCCAGCTCGCTGGAGAGGCGGGGCGGAGCGATAGCGATCAGGCCCTGGTGCAGATTCGGCAATTGCCGCTTGGCGATCTGCGCAGCGCTCTGATTGTACGCTGGGTCGAGCAGCGGCGGGGAGCGCAGACCCTCGCGCCGGGGGTGGCATTTGTGCTGCTGGGAGAGGTGATTGAGGGGGCGCGTGCTGGTGGCAACCTGCGCCTGCTCTCGCGTGCTTCGGGGATACTCGGGGCGATCTATGAGGAGGCGGAGCGCTATGGCGAGGCGCTGGCGCTGACCGGGGAGGCGATTCGGGTCGCCGATCCGCTGCGGGATGGGGATCTGCTACTGCGCTGGGAGTGGCAGCAGGGGCGGTTGCAGCAGGCGCTGGGGGAGTCGCAGGCGGCACTCCAGGCGCTGCGGCGGGCGAGCTACCACCTCGACCGCATTCGCTTTGATCTGCCGGTAGATTATAGCGCTGGGCGCTCCTCTTTTCGCGAGACCTTGGAGCCGCTCTATCTCGATCTGGTGGAGCTGCTGCTGACCCAGGCCGCCGAGCAGCAGGGTGCGCCGCGCCAGCGGCTGCTTGATGAGGTGCAGGAGACGATGGAGCGGCTAAAAACAGCGGAGTTACAGGACTACTTTAGGGATGCCTGTGCGGTCACCCCCTCTTCCCTGAGCGCCTTGGGGGTCTTGCATCCGCGCACAGCAGTCCTCTATCCGATTCTGCTGCCGCAGCGGCTGGAGCTGCTGGTGCAGATCGGCGAGCAGAAGCACCACTATCGGGTGGCGGCACCGCGTGGCCAGGTCACTTTTCTCAGCACCCGCTTAAGCCGCGCCCTGCGCCCCACGAGTCAGGGGGTGCGCGGCTACTCCAAGCGGCTGGCGCAGCAGCTCTATCACCTGCTGATTGAGCCGTTGGAGCCGCTGCTGGCGGAGCAGCAGATCGACACCTTGATCTACCTTCCCGATGGCCCCCTGCGTATGGTTCCGCTCGATGCGCTGTGGGATGGCGAGCGTTTTCTGCTGGAGCGTTTCGCGGTGGTGGTGGCTCCCGGTCTGACTCTGCTCGATCCCCGCCCGACCCCGCGTCGCGGTCTGGTCGGCCTGATTGCCGGGGTCTCTACCCCTGGGGCGGCGGTCGATCAGCTTCCTGCCGGGATGCGCGACACCTTAGCCGGGTGGTCTGCACCACTCGCTGATGATCTGCCCAGCACCTCCTCCTCTCTCGCAACGACTCGTCAACTCACGTTTAGGACGCTGCCGGATTTGCACTCGGATAACCCTCCGCTACCCGCGCAAGAGGCGGCACTGACTAGCGAGCGGGCGCGCCAGGCTCTCGCCTTGCCGGGGGTCGGAGAGGAGTTGCGGCGAATCGCCGAGATCTTTCCGGTGCAGCAGCTCCACGACAGTGATTTTCAGTTGGAGCGCTTTGCCGATGAGGTGAGTAAGAGCTATCGTATCGTTCATATCGCCTCGCATGGCTACTTTTCCGGTAGCCCGGAGGAGAGTTTTGTGATGACCCATGATCGACTGCTTGATATGCACCGACTGGAGCAGCTTTTTCGCTCCGAGGCCTTCTCCGATCAACCAGTGGAGATCCTCACCCTCAGCGCCTGCCAGACCGCCGAGGGGGATGAGCGCTCCCCTCTCGGCCTCAGCGGTGTCGCGATTCGCTCCGGCGCACGCAGTGCCCTCGGCTCGCTCTGGCCAGTTGCCGATGAGGCGGCGCAGATCCTGCTTCCCGGGTTCTATGCACAACTGCATCAGGATGAGCAGCAGAGCAAAGCTAAGGCGCTACAACAGGCTAAGCTGGATTTAATGCAGCAGCCGCAGTTTGCTCACCCTACCTTCTGGTCGGCATTTATTTTGATTGGGAATTGGTTGTAGGGGGGGGGAGGTTTAAGGTTTAAGGTTTAAGGTTTAAGGTTTAAGACTTAAGGTTTAAGACTTAAGGTTTAAGGGGCGAGGGGCGACAAACGGCCTGAAGACCGCCTACAGGTCGGCGCATCGGTTTGGTCGGTTTGGGTCGCCACCCAGACCTATAGCTAAAGTTTATAGGATCAACGCCAATCTATTGCTATACTGTAGCCGAGGACAGAGGACAGAGGACAGGTGAGAGAGGAGAGAGGACAGGGGAGAGAGGTAAAGCAAAGAGCTGAAAAGCGTGCAGTAGCGGTGCCGTGTACTTGACCACACGCCGTAGGCCTTCCACCTTACTCACCTGTAGCACCTAGCACCTAGCACCTAGCACCTAGAGCCTAGCACCTAGAGCCTAGCACCTAGAGCCTAGCACCTAGAGCCTAGCACCTAGAGCCTAGA
>SLIM01000192.1 GCA_007135625.1 Gammaproteobacteria bacterium | reverse complement strand
CTTAACCCTTAACCCTTAACCCTTAACCCTTAACCCTTAACCCTTAACCCTTAACCCTTAACCCTTAACCCTTAACCCTTAACGAGGAAGGTGGCGTTGAAGGTAGGGTGCATACCCCCCATCGCTATCCTCTCTTCTCTCTCCTCTGCGCTATCAAACCATTCGGTTTGTATTTACGTTAAAAAGGCCATGGGTGAAATTTGCTCCCCAAGTTGCTCAACAGGGTAGCGTAGCTGTGGCCGACGATCCAGGGCGCGGCAAGGAGGGCGCTGAGGTTAATGACAATTACCCCCAGCGCAAACCAGTCTCCCTTAGTTATCGGGTGTTTCCAAGGGAGGCAACGTGGCACGCTAAAGGTCGCCGGCTCGCTCTCGTTGCGTAGATTGAGCGGTATTCCGTGAGTACGCGCCCGCTTCATATCGGCTTTGCGAAAGAGGACGACCCGTGCGGAGAAGATCGTATCCACCAGTGGTTTTCCCAAGCTTTTGAGAAACTGCAAGAGATTTTTAGCCGTTCTGGCCAGCAGGTTCATGCGGGCGACGCTCTGCGCTCCCGCCGCACCGGCAGTGATTCCGGTATAGCCCGCCAAGACCATGGCGAGACAGAGAAGTGCTAAGTCATACTTGACATCCCAAAACGTCCAGGCGATGCGAACACTTCCCTCTGGATAGTGTAGATAGCTCTTTTTCAGATACTCCAGGCCGATGTGCAGGGCGACCAGGGCGGCGAGCCAAAAGTAGCTGATAAAGACGCTTAACAGAATGGTCAGGCCGACATAGACGATGGCAAATGTGACACTGTGGTCGTGCAGTAGAATCCAGACCTGCCAGCGCTTTAGCGAGTGCAGCGTGTCGGGTTCTATCGCTTCAGGGGTGTGATACATCGTATGAATCCACGGCGTAAGTGTAGAAACAAAGCAGCATACAGGTCACACCTCACCAGCGGCACCGTTTCGGGTACGACACCAACGGAGGCATCTCCGGCGTAGGGCGGCTCTTCAGGCCACCAGTCGCTCCAAGACCACCTTTATAAGGTGGTCTTGCTTCTACGCTATTTTGTAAAGAGGCGAAGAGAGGCGAGATGAAAAGTCTACATCATGCTACCCGCTACACGGGAATCACTGCTGCGCTTTTCCGCCCTTCTCTCTCTGCTGTTCTCTGCCCTCTGCGATCTCCCAAGAGCGGTTGATCAGCCGCCTGCGTGGGTAACGGGTCCGCCGAAGTTGCGCAGTGCGGTGCGAAAGCCGTTGGTTGGGCTGAAGAGGGCATCACCGACGATAATTGCGTATCCGAACCAGTGGAAGAAGGTCAGGGTTCCTTCAGGGAGTACAAAGAGGGCGTAACAGAGCAGCGCAGTGGCGATAATGACCCCGCTGATTGCGTAGAAGGTGTCCAGAAAGAAGGCGAGGACGCTGGTATCTCCCGACTTGACAAACTCGACAAATAAGATTCCAAGACTCATCGTCATGAAGATATAGCCGACAACGCCCTCCATACTCAACCCCATCTGGTGGGTTACAATCAAATAGAGGATGATCAGGTAGATCCAGGGTACACGAACCAGTTTCTGCATCATAAGATAATTACTCCAGGTATCTTGATAAAAAACAACAACTTTAGCGGAATGACTCGTGCCGATTTACGGTGTGGTCGTAGGTTGCGGTGAGCTGGTGAACCCTGACCACGGAGTTAGGTAGCCGCTTGGGTAGAAGTATCCCATCCAGCCCCGCTTCGGGTCAAGGTGTAGCTGCGTCGATTGACCCATCACCGCCCCTGAGGGGCGGTGGCGGGGGAGGGGGGATCAGCGGGAGGAGGAGAGACCGAGAGGGTCGTTAAAGTAGCGGAAGAACGGGGAGTCGGGTTGCAGCACCATCATCCCCTGTCCGTCACCGAGGGCGGTGCGGTAGGCGTTCAGGCTGCGGTAGAAGGAGTAGAACTCCTGATCCCGTCCGAAAGCCGCTGCATAGATCTCGGTGGCCTGGGCATCGCCCTCACCGCGCAGCCGTTCGGCATCGCGGTAGGCGTTGGCGAGGATGACGGTGCGCTGGCGGTCGGCATCGGCACGAATCCGCTCGCCAGCCTCGCCACCCTGGGCGCGCAGGTCGGAGGCGACGCGCTGGCGCTCGGCCCGCATCCGCTCGTAGACCGATTCGCTCACCTCGGTGGGGAGGTCGATCCGCTTCACCCGCACGTCAATGATCTCGACCCCGATTTCATTGGCCATTTCGTCGGCATCCTGGGCGAGGAGCGCCATAATTTCGGCACGCTCACCGGAGACAACGTCCTGAATCGTCCGCTTACCAAACTCATTGCGCAGGCTGGTATTGATTCGCTCCGAGAGCAGTCGTCCGGTCACTACCGGATCACCACCAGTAGAGCGGTAGTATTGGGCGACGTTATGAATCCGCCACTTGGCGTAGGAGTCTACGATCACATCCTTCATCTCCAGGGTCAGGAAGCGCTGAGGACGGGCATCGAGGGTTTGCAGGCGGCGGTCGAAGCGGTAAACCTGTTCCACAAAGGGAATGCGCCAGTGGAGACCGGGACCGTAGTTGGAATCGACGATCTTACCGAAGCGCAGTTTGAGGGCAACTTCGGTCTGGTTGACGATAAAGGCCGAGGAGACGATCAGGGTGATCAGGACGGCAAGGGCAATCAGGATAAGTTTGAGCTTCTGAGTCATTAGCGGGTCGCTCCTCTGCTGCGATCAACCGGACGCACGGCATCACCGCTGCTGGGGAGGCGTGAGCGGCCCAGATCGGCGGTCAGTGGGTTCTCGCTATGGAGTGGGTTTCCCGAAGTTCGGGTCGGGTTGATCATGCGGTCAAGTGGGAGATACATCAGGTTGTTGCTGTTCGCTACATCCACAATGACCCGACTGCTATTCCCCAGCACCTGCTCCATGGTGTCGATATAGAGGCGCTCGCGAGTGACTTCGGGAGCTTTGTGGTACTCGCCGAGTACTGCGATGAAACGCTCTGACTCACCCGAGGCTTCGGCAATTACCTTTTCTTTGTAGGCTTCGGCATCGGCCATAATGCGGGCCGCCTCACCGCGTGCTTGAGGGACTACGGCGTTGCGGTAGGCTTCGGCCTGATTCTCTAGCCGCTCTTTATCTTCGCGTGCCTTGATGGCATCATCAAAGGCATCCTTAACCGGCTCGGGAGGGCGGGCCGGCTGCATGTTGACGCTGGTGATCATCAGGCCGGTGCGGTACTGGTTGACCAGCCCCTGCCCTTCGTTGCGGATGGTGTCGGCAATGGCGGCGCGACCTGCGGTGAGAATAAAGTCGAGGTTGCTCTTGCCAATCGCCTCACGCACTACGGTTTCTGTGACATCGCGCAGGGTCTTCTCTGGATTCTGATCATGAAACAGGAAGTGTTCTGCAACTTCAATGCGCGATTGAATGGTCAGCTCCACATCAACGATGTTTTCATCGCGGGTGAGCATGGTCGCCTGGTGGGAGAAGGAGGAGATGCGATCGACGTTGACCTTGATCACCCGCTCGAAGGGGGCCGGGATGTGCCAGTTGAGGCCCGGTTGGGTGGTGCGGTCATGGGCACCGAGGCGCAGCACTACGCCGCGCTCGGCGGGGGCGACGGTGTAGAAACCGGTCGCTAGCCACAGCGCTAGCAGGATGCCGCCGATGATGCCGATCACCACCAGTCCAGGGCCGTTGCCAAAGGGGGTGCTGGTGCCACCTCCACCACCGTTTGGACTTTCGGGCCGTTTGTTGCCGAGCAGGCCGCCGAAGCCCTGCTGGATCTTTTTCACCACTTCGTCGAGGTCAGGGGGGCCGTCATTGCCCTTGTTGCCGCCGCTGCCGCTGCCGCCACCACTGCCCCATGGGTCTTTGCTGTTACCAGGCTCGTTCCACGCCATGTGATACTCCAGATGATTGTAGTACGGGTCAGACCGGCGTCATCGGCAGTCGTTCCCCCGAGTTGCTGAAGGGGCTGCCGCTCACGCTTTTTGGTCTGGATTGTCCATTGTAGAGGGGTGAGCGGCGATGGGCAAGGCGTTGTGATGCAATAGCTCTGTTGTTCTGCTGTTCTGTTGTCCTGTTGTTCGGGGAGTTGACTGTACCCATGGAGGGGGGTATACTTCAGTTTGCGCGGTTGAATTTTCGGTTTTTGATCTTGTGGCAGCTATTGATTCGCTACTATGTACCAGGTCGGTCGAGTGGGTTCTCAGGCTTGTGCGTGAGCGGGGTATCTGACGAGTAAAGTAATAGGATATGCTGTAATGTAACAGTAGGGCGGTAGCGTGTTTGGGGGAGTGTTGGCGGTTGAGCTGAGACCAACCCAGCGTTCTCTCTCTTCCCAACTCAACTTCTGGGATATGCTAAGATCGTCAGCAACTGCGGGAAAACCGCATGTCGGAATCTGCGCAGGGCATCGGGTAATCGCTGTTCCTACTACGACGAAAAAATGTTCTACCCATGGAGATAGATGTTGATGAGTAAAATTCTTGGAAAGTGGAAAATCACTGAAATGGAAGAGTGGGATTTAGGCTTTATTAACGAGCAAGGCGAAGGATACTTTGAATTTGAGTCCAATAACCAAGGATCATTTATGTTTGGTTATGTGGAAGGTGATATAGATTTCAGGGAATCCGGAAGTGAAGAAAACCCTAAAATTGAATATTCATGGTCGGGACATGATGAGGTGGATGATGCCAGTGGTCGGGGCTGGTTTACGTTGGTCAATGAAAATGAGCTTTATGGCATGATTTACTTCCATGAAGGGGATGAATCATGGATAAAAGCAAAAAGAATAAAGTGATTTTATGGGACTCCATTTTCTAACTTGTCGCTTAATTCGTGAGCTGCACGACCATCTTTAACCTTGACGATTATCCTACCCTAGACTCCATCAAGCCTGGCGCTATGGCGGAGAATCTCAATCCCCTAGCGATAGGGACTGTGAACAGCAATTATGCAAAATAGCGTGAACACGCTACCTGCATCCCAAGCCACTTCATGAAGAGTACCAGCACGATGGCGAATCTCCCCGAACTCTATTCCCTCAAAGTCGATGAGCTGAAACAGCGGCTGAGACTCCTCGAAATCCAAAAGAAGCCTACCCTTAAGGGCGAAATTATCGCCGCCCTGGAGGGGGAGCTACTCTCCAGTCGCATCCAGCGCTATGTGGATCGGCTCAACGACCTGGAGCGCCTGGCGCTGGCGGAGGCGCTCTACGCGCCTGACGGGCGGCTCAGCCGCAGCGCCTTTGTCGCCAAACATGGAGAGCTGCCCGACTATTTTCAAATTTCCGGCTATAGCTACCGGCGGCAGAAATCTTCCTCTTATTTGTGTCTTTTTTTCATAGGCTGGACCATCCCGCCGACGCTGATGGAGCGCCTGTCGCCGCTGGTTCCCCGGCCCGCCGGTTTCGAGATGGCGACTCTGGAGAGCGCCGATCTGCCCGCCGAGGTGGAGTTAAGCGGATCCCGGCGCTCTCCCAGTGGTGAGAAGGAGAAAGAGGCGCTAGTGGTGCGGGAGATGGAGCCGGTCGCCCGCCATGACCTGAACGCCCTGTTGCAGATGGCCGAGGCCGGACAGCTCTCGGTCAGCGCCAAAACTCTCCTCCCCAGCGCCGCCACCCTGCAGCGGATCGCAGAGCAGTTGCTGGGCGGCGACTACTACAGCCCCGACCAAGAGGTGGAGCTGAAACGCTACCAGGGCGGGGCGATTCTGCCTATTCGCGCCTATGCCTGGCCGCTGCTGCTGCAATCCGGGGGGCTGGCCAAGGTGGAGGGCAGCAAGCTGGCCCTTACGCCCAAGGGCAAGCGGCTGCGCACCAGGCCCTTTGAGGAGATTATGCGCGAGTTGTATCGTGGCTGGCTGAGTCGGGGTGTTCAGGATGAGTTCCGTCGCATTGATCTGATCAAGGGCCAGACCAGCAAGAAGCGCCCGCTTACCGCCGTTAAGGAGCGGCGGGAGTCGCTCTCCAGGATCCTCGCATCCTGCTCTTGGGTTTCGGGAGGATACTTCGGCGCAGATCGTTAGACCTCCCCTCCCTGGCATCACATTTGCCCTATCGTGTGGTAAAATGCTCCCCATGATCTGCTGGATTAAGTCTTTAGTAAT
>SLIM01000062.1 GCA_007135625.1 Gammaproteobacteria bacterium | reverse complement strand
TTGCAGCTATACCGTTCGCATCTCCTCTCCGTGTGCGATAGCGCACAGACACCCGCCAGAGAACCCTGTAAGTTTGTCGTACTTTCATCACATCGGATCTATTGTATAGATTTTTGTATCGTTTAGATGAAGTGCACGATGCGGTTTATGCGCTCGAAACTGCAAACTTAGAGGTACTAGAATGGCACTCTCCCCTCGTCAATCACTACTCCAATGGTGGATGCACCTCCGCCGTCGTGGACTTACCAAAAAATATGTTGGCGATGAGCCGCCATTGCGAGCGGAGCTGTTTAGCGCCGTCCAGATGGAACAGCACGGCAAGAGCCTTGCGACCTCGCATCACTTGGCACCAGGACTGGGAAAAGATCAGCTTTTAGGCCGGTTGACCGAGAACGAGCGGACTCTGGTTGAGGTCTGTGCGCTGCTGGCGGCGGCGGTTACGGCGACTCGCCGGATCGCGCCGGCGGGGGAGTGGCTGCTCGATAACTTCTATCTAATCGAAGAGCAGATTCGCGCCGCTAAACGACATTTGCCTAAGGGCTATAGCCGAGGCTTGCCGCGTCTGCGCAGCGGCCCCTCGACCGGGCTGCCGCGTGTTTACGACCTCGCCCTGGAGATCATCGCCCATGGTGATGGGCGGGTAGACCCGGAGACTCTCAACCGGTTCGTCGTCGCCTACCAGAGCGTCACGCCGCTGAAGCTGGGTGAATTGTGGGCCATCCCGATCATGCTGCGCTTGGCGCTGATCGAAAATCTCCGCCGCGTGGCGACGCGCATCGCCGCGAGCCGAACCGACCAAAATCTGGCCGGCGAGTGGGCTGATCGGATGGTGGCAATGGCGGAGAGTGATCCGAAAAATCTCATTCTGGTGATCGCCGATATGGCGCGCTCGAATCCCCCCATATCTAGCGCCTTTGTCGCTGAGATGGCGCGACGGCTGCAAGGCCAAAGCTCCGCTTTGGCTTTGCCCTTAACCTGGATCGAGCAGCGGCTTACTGAGTCGGGGCTGACCATTGAGCAGTCGGTGCAGGTCGAGAACCAGCAGCAGGCCGCCGATCAGGTCTCCATCGGCAACAGCATCGGCAGCCTCCGCTTTCTGGGGGCGATGGATTGGCGCGAGTTTGTGGAGACGATGAGCGTGGTCGAGCGGACGCTGCGCGACGATCCGGGCGGGATCTACGGGACGATGGACTTTACGACCCGTGATCGGTACCGCCATGCGGTGGAGCGAATCGCAAAAAATAGTATGGCCTCCGAGGCGGAGGTGGCGCACCACGCGCTGGCGCTGGCGCGGGAGGGGGCGGTGCGAAGCGCGGGCGATCAACGAGTGGCGCATGTGGGATTTTATTTAATCGATCAAGGGTTGGTGCAGCTCGAACGTCGAACGCAGGCGCGCCTCTCCAGCCTGGAGTCTCTGCGCTACTGGAGTCATCACTTCCCGCTTTCGATCTACCTGAGCGGAATCGCGCTGCTTACGACGCTCTTTACCGGGGGTTTGCTGCTCAAGGCGCAGGACGATGGGGTGGCGGTTGGTTGGCTCCCGGTGCTGCTGCTGCTCGCGGTGCTGGGGAGTAGCCATCTGGCGGTGGCGCTGGTGAACTGGCTGGCGATGCTGCTAGCGACTCCGTGGCCGTTGCCGCGCATGGATCTCTCCAGCGGGATTCCGCCGGAAGTACGCACTTTGGTCGTGACACCCACCCTGCTCACCAGTGTGCAGAACATTGAAGAGCTGGTCGAGGCGCTGGAGATTCGCTTCTTGGCCAATCGCGACGATAGCCTTCACTATGGCCTGTTGACCGATTTTCGGGATGCGCGAGAGGAGAGCTTGGCGGAGGATGCGGCGCTGGTGGAACTCGCTACGCAGCGGATCGCGGCGCTCAATGCGAAGTATCCGCGCAACCGGGGCGACACCTTCTTTCTGTTCCACCGTCCGCGCCGCTGGAATGCACAGGAGCAGATCTGGATGGGGTATGAGCGCAAGCGCGGCAAACTGGCCGATTTAAACGCCCTGCTGCGCGGTAACGCCGGTGACCGCTTCGCACAGGTGGTGGGTGATTCGGCGATTTTGCGCAATGTGAAGTATGTTATTACCCTAGATACCGATACCCAACTGCCGCGTGATGCCGCTTGGCGGCTGGTGGGTGCCATGGCGCATCCGCTGAATCGCGCCCTCTATGACACGCAGCGGCAGCGGGTGGGGCAGGGGTACGGCATTTTGCAGCCTCGCGTGGCGGTGAGTCTGCCGGGTGCTAATCGGTCGCGTTATGCGCGGCTTTACGGCAGTGATGCGGGCATTGATCCGTATACGCATGCGGTATCGGATGTTTATCAGGATTGGTTCCAAGAGGGTTCGTTTATCGGCAAGGGGATTTATGAGGTCGATGCCTTTGAGCAGGCGATCAGCGGGCGTTTTCCGGAGAACCGCATTTTGAGCCATGATTTGCTGGAGGGGTGTCATACCCGTTCGGGGCTGCTTTCTGATGTGCAGTTGTACGAGGAGTATCCGGCGAGCTATAGCGCTGATGTGAACCGTCGCTATCGCTGGATTCGTGGCGATTGGCAGATTGCCCGCTGGTTGTTGCCGCAGGTGCCGGCGCTGGATGGTGTGTTGCGGGAGAATCCGCTTTCGCTGCTGTCGCGCTGGAAGCTGGCGGATAATTTGCGGCGCAGTCTGGCCCCTGCTGCTTTGACCCTGCTGTTGCTGCTGGGCTGGACAGTGCTGGAGTCGCCGGGATTTTGGACGCTCACGGTACTCGGCATTCTGCTCATCCCGGCGTTGATGACTTCGTTGCTTAACGCGCTGCGCAAGTCCGGCGATGTCGGCTGGCACCAGCATCTCACCGCAGCCGCCCGTGCGGCGGGCCAGCATCTGGCGCAGGCGATGTTCTCCTTGGTTACGCTCCCCTACGAGGCGTTTTTTAGTCTGGATGCGATGTTGCGCACCTTCTGGCGACTGCGGATCAGCCACCAGCGCCTGCTGGAATGGACTTCATCAAGCGATTTGGATCGCCAGCGGCATCAACATCTCGCCGCTTTTTACCGCATGATGTGGGTGGCTCCGGTATTCGCCGTGGTGACCGCCCTGGCTCTGGGAGTGACTCAACCCGCCGTACTGGTGGTGGCCGGGCCTATCCTCCTGCTGTGGTGGGTCGCGCCGGTGATCGCCTGGTGGATGAGCCGCCCGCTGGTACACCGCGCCCCCCGTTTGCGCCCGGAACAGATCCGCTTTTTGCGCACCGTTACGCGCAGAACCTGGGCCTTTTTTGAGACCTTTGTCGGCCCGAAAGAGCATTGGTTGCCACCGGATAATGTGCAGGAGCATCCGGTAGCTGCGGTTGCGCACCGTACTTCGCCGACCAATATGGGGTTCTCGCTGCTTGCCAATCTTGCTGGCTATGACTTCGGCTACCTGCCGACGGGAGGCCTCATCGAGCGTACCCGCAATACGCTGCGCAGCATGGCGGAGCTGGAGCGCTATCGGGGCCACTTTTACAACTGGTACGACACCCAGTCGCTCAAGCCGCTGCAACCGATCTACATCTCTTCGGTCGATAGCGGCAACTTGGCGGGGGCGCTGCTGACTTTGCAGCCGGGTCTGCTGGCTATCGCTGATGCTCCGGTGGTGAGCGCACGGCTCTTTGATGGGCTTCACGATACTTTGTGCTTGCTGCTAGAGGCAACGGAAGTGATCCTGCCGACCCCGTTCGCACGTTTGCAGCAGACCTTGGAGGCGGTCACCCTGACTCCTCCTACTACGTTGCTGGCGGTGTGGCAGACACTTGACGGGCTAACCACGAACGCCGAAAGTGGGGTTCGTGCGCTGGCGGCAGCGGATGGGAGTGAGGCGGGGCGATGGGCGCAGGCGCTGGCCCAGCAGTGCCGCGATGCCCTGGAGGAGTTGCAGTTTCTTGCGCCGTGGCTTGCTGCGCAAAGCGCTCTAGCCTCGCCCTCTTTGGTGGCAACCGAGGCCTTAGAGGCCTCTCCTGCAATTCCCACCTTGCGCCAGCTCGCCCAGCGTAAGGGCGAGGATGCGCCGAGCGTTGAGGCGAGGGAGCGGGCGTGTAGGCGTATCGCTGCGCTGGAACAGCTCGCCGAGCAGGCGGGGGAGCTGGCGCAGTTTGATTATGGCTTTCTCTTTGATGAGGCGCGGCATCTGTTGGCAATCGGTTATAACGTTGGCGAGCGGCGGCGGGATGAGGGCTACTATGATCTGCTGGCTTCGGAGGCGCGTTTGACCAGTTTTGTGGCGATTGCCCAGGGTCAACTGCCGCAGGAGAGCTGGTTTGCTTTGGGTCGTCTGCTGGTGCTTGCTGGCGGCAAGCCGACGCTGCTGTCGTGGAGCGGCTCGATGTTCGAGTACTTGATGCCGCTGTTGCTTATGCCGAGCTATGAAAACACGCTGCTCGATCAGACGTATCGCTCGGCAGTGGAGCGGCAGATCGAGTATGGCCAGCAGCGCGGCGTCCCCTGGGGGATCTCCGAGTCTGGCTACAATACGGTCGATGTCCATCTGAATTACCAATACCGCGCCTTTGGCGTGCCTGGCCTGGGACTGAAGCGTGGGCTGGCGGAAGATCTGGTGATTGCTCCCTACGCCTCGGCGCTTGCGCTTATGGTCTCCCCTGAGGCGGCGTGTCTTAATTTGCAGCGGCTCGCCGCCGCCGGGGCCGCTGGCACGTTCGGCTTCTTTGAGGCGGTTGACTATACTCCTTCGCGCCTGCCGCGTGGGCAGCGTAGCGCGGTGGTCCGCTCTTTTATGGCGCATCACCAGGGGATGAGTCTGCTGGCGCTTGCTTATCTGCTGCTGGAGCGTCCGATGCAGCAGCGCTTTGCTTCGGCACCGCTCTTTCAGGCTACCGCGCTGTTGCTCCAGGAGCGCATTCCCAAGACTCCGGCGCTCTATGCGCACACCACGGGCGAGCTTACCGATATTCGTACTACCGGCACGCAAGAGGCGGCGATGCGGGTGTTTGATAGCCCCGACACTGCGTACCCGGAGGTGCAGTTGCTGTCGAACGGTCGCTATCATGTGATGGTGACCAACGCGGGGGGCGGTTATAGTCGCTGGAGGGGGCTTGCGGTCACGCGCTGGCAGGCGGATGCTACTTGCGACGGCTGGGGTACTTTTTGTTACCTTCGCGATGTTGCGAGCGGCGCATTTTGGTCAACGACGTATCAGCCGACGCGGCAACCGCCGAAGAGCTATCAGGCGATCTTTTCTGAAGGACGTGCTGAGTTTCGCCGTCACGATCACGGGATTGAAGCGTATAGCGAGATTGTGGTGTCGCCGGAGGATGATATTGAGTTGCGCCGGGTGCGCCTGAGCAATCGTTCTCAGCGCCGCCGCGTGATTGAGGTCACCAGTTACAGCGAGGTGGTGCTGGCCCCGCCCGCCGCCGATGCGATCCATCCTGCTTTTAGTAATCTTTTCGTGCAGACCGAAATTCTCGATCCGCAACCGGCGATTCTCTGTACTCGCAGGCCGCGCTCTCGCGACGAACACCCCCCCTGGATGCTGCACTTGATGATGGTGCGTGGTGCCGAGTCGCTAGCCCCCTCTTACGAGACCGACCGGATGCGTTTTATCGGTCGCGGTCGCACCCTCGCTGCGCCGCAGGCGCTGAGCGAGGAGGTCGCGGCGCTCTCGGGTAGCGCCGGTTCGGTACTCGATCCGATAGTCGCGATTCGCACCCGTATCACTCTCGAACCCGATCAGTCGATCACCCTTGATTTGGTCTTTGGGGTGGGCGAGACGCGTGAGGCGGCGCTCCATTTTGTTGCGAAGTATCAGGATCAGCGGTTGACGGATCGGGTTTTCGATCTGGCCTGGATTCACAACCAGGTGGTGCTGCGGCAATTCAACGCCAGCCAGGCCGATGCGCAACTCTACGAACGGTTGGCCAGTTCGATCCTCTATCCCCATGCTGCTCTGCGTGCCGATGCCAGCATCCTCCGCCAGAACCGGCGCGGGCAGTCGGGGCTATGGGGCCATGCGGTTTCGGGCGATGTGCCGATTGTGCTGGTGCGCATCGCCGATCCGGCAAACATCGAGCTGGTGCGTCAGATGGTGCAGGCCCACGCCTACTGGCGACTGAAAGGGGTGA
>SLIM01000182.1 GCA_007135625.1 Gammaproteobacteria bacterium | reverse complement strand
TTTTTACGCTGTTCGCGCACCACTTGGAGCTGTAGCGTCAGCCGTACCCGCTCTTCGTCACTGGCGAACTCCTCCTCTTCAATGGACTTTTTCAGCTCCTTTTGGCGCACCTTCAGCTCCTTGAGCAGCCGCTTGAGCTTATCCCGTTTCTCCCGCTGCAGCCGCCGATCCGCAGAGAGCAGCCCGCCCAGTTTGTCGAGAAGTTTGTCGATTCCCATGATTGTTCCCCATTGTTACTGCCCACCACCGCCTTGCTCGATGACCGCGTTGATCTCGTGTTCCTCCAGTTTAATCCCGGAGTGGATTTCATGCAGCAACGGTTCAAATGGGGTAATAACGATACTCGCCATATCCAGCAAGTTATAAGCTGCGCTAAAGGCGTAGCTCGAATCGTTCATCAGCGAGGTGGCGGTCTCGGCATCGATCCGCCGGTCACGAATCAGTTGATTCAAGCGCTTACCTGCGCTCTGCTCCTGCTCCTGAAGCTCCACGCGCAAGGTGTCGAGCAGCAGGGCCAGCGAACTGAGGGTCTCCCCCTCTGCCTCCTCCTCATGCAGCAAGCGATAGAGTTCATAGAGCAGGAGTGCCAGGCGCTTGCGCATCGCAACATACTCACCCTGCAAGTAAGGATTACGCGCCCCCTGAAAGCGGACCAGGTTCTTCTGCAGGTGTTTAATATCCTTGAGCGCCTCAATAATATCGTGGCCCGCAGCGCGGAGTTTATAGAGGTACTCCCCCTGCCGCTCATCGACCTGTAGGCGGGCGATAAAATCGACAATCGAGCCGTAGAGCGGCTTCACCCTTCGCTGGTAGTAGTCATCAATGTCAATCGGTCGCAACCGCTCCGCCGGTTGCGAGAGCAGCTCCAGCTTCTGCCCCTTGCGCAGTTGGGCGGGATCGACATGCAGCACCAGCGAGATCACATCAAAAGTGTTGCTGTAGAGGTGCTTCAACTCCTTGCGCACCGCCTCCACCGCCGCTACTGGCATCTCCAGCATTCCGGCATTGAGATATTTCGGGGCGGCGACGGTGCGCGGTCGTGGCTGCATCACCCGCTCCAGAAAGGTGACCAAGCGTCCGATCAGCGGTAGCATGAGGGCGACCCCGACCAGGTTAAACAGGGTATGGAAGAGTGCCAGCTTGAGGGTGTGGTCATCCTCCGCAATCCCCAGCCAGTGGCCGAGGGTCTCCACCGTAAAGACAAACTGTCCGATAAAGAGCAGCGCGACTGCGCCAGTGACAACATTAAAGATCAGGTGAGCACCGGCCAGCCGCCGCCCCTCAATGTTGGCGCTAATCGCCCCCAGCATTGCCGTAATGGTGGTGCCGACATTGGCACCAATCGAGAGGGCGAGGGCGTTTTCATAGGTGATCTGGTTAGCCGCTAAGGCGGTAATGGTAAGCACTAAGGTGGCGTGGCTCGACTGCATCACCACGGTAGCGAAGATGCCGAGCAGGGTGTAGATCAGCAACCCTTTGATTCCAGGAATCGCATACTCCGCAAGGTTAATGGTCTCCTTAAAGGTCTCGAACCCCTCTTTCATGTAGTGAATGCCAAGAAAGAGAAAGCCCAGGCCGGTTAGCACATAGCCGATCCCCTTAACCACTTTGCTCTTCTGAAAGAGCAGGATAACCCCGAAGACCAGCATGGGCATGGCGTAACCGGCGATATCGACCTTCAGACCAAAGCCGGCCACCAGCCAGGCCCCGGTAGTGGTACCGAGGTTGGCCCCGAAGATGATGCCGATCCCCTGCGCCAGGCCGATCATGCCGGCGCTCAGGAAGGTGATGGTGATCACCGAGACCAGCGAACTCGACTGCATCAGGGTGGTGGCCATGACCCCAAAGCTGACGCTCTTCCAGAGGCGATCCGTGGAGCGTTGCAGAATCCGCTCCAGAGTGCCGCCAGTGAAGGCGCGAAACCCCTCTTCCAGGGCAATCATGCCAAATAGAAAAATCGCAACCCCAGCGGCAATTGCCTTAAAGTCGGGGCTGATCCAGAAACCATACCCTAACGCTAAAAAAAGCGCGGGGAGCAAGATGCGACGGGCGGTCATGCTAGACCACCGGGAACCAAAATGGGCGATAAAACATCTTTCTTTCCTTGGTTTGTCATGGAGTTGTCACGTAGCGAAAGTATCGACCCAACCCCGCACAATGTCAACACAGCCTTCAGCCCTCCCGGTGCAGTCTGTATCTCGCCGCACCCGACGAACTTGCACCCCGCATCGCAAAAAAGATGCACTGACCTTGCAATCATGGCAAAATTACCCCCCCATCCTGCCACCACCCGATTGCTGAACCCTATGCTCTCTGCTCGCTCCCTATTTCTGCTCCTCCTCAGCATTGCGATCCTGCTTTTGGGGGCTTCGTTTCTTACCCTGGGCTACCAAGCGACCTGGGAACTCTGGAACATCCCGGTGATGTCCCCCTACTTCGCCGACCTCCGTTCGATTACCGCCGGGGCGGAGTCCGCAGCACTGGGTTTTGACCCGTTGCAGCACAACCCGGCTGACCCCTGGGGGCGGACGATGGCCTATCCGCGTATCTGGCAGGGGCTGTTTCTGCTGGGGATCGATCAGAGCGATACCCTCTGGATCGGGCTGCTCTTTATCGCCCTTTTTGTTGCCGGGGTCGTGGTTCTGGTGCGGCAGGTGACGCTCACTCCCTGGGCTGCTCTGCTGCTGCTGGTTGCGCTCTTCTCGCCGGCGGTGCTGCTGGGGGTGGAGCGGGGGAATAATGATCTGCTAGCCTTTTTTCTGGTCGCGCTGTTTCTGCTGCTGCTGCCGCGCCGTCCATGGCTGGCGCTGGTGCCGCTGTTTCTGGCTTTTCTGATAAAGCTCTTTCCGCTGCTTGCGGTGGCGGCGCTGCTGCGTCTGGAGCCGCGCCAACTGCGTAGCCTGCTGCTGCCGACGGCGCTATTGGCGCTGCTCTATTTTGGGATTTCGCTGGGGGATCTGCTGCTGATTCAGCAGCACACCTTGAGCGGTACCTTTTATGCGTGGGGATTGGGGGTCTATCCGCTCTTTTTGCAGCAGCAGGGGTTGGCCAGTCAGGGGCGGCTGCTGTTGCTCACTGGCTATCTGCTGCTGCCGCTGCTGCTGGGGCTGGGGTGGTGGCTCAACCGCCGTTTGCCGCTGGAGCTGCCGGAGCAGCAGTCGCATGCCTTAGATGCCTTGCGGGCGGGGTTGGCGATCTATGCCGGGAGCTATCTGCTGTTTATCAATTGGGATTACCGCTTGCTCTTTCTGCTGCTGGCGATTCCGCAACTGACCCTATGGGCGGGAAGTAGCCATCTGCTGCTGCGCTGGCTGGCACGCGCCGCACTGGTGGCGCTGCTGGCCTCCCTCTGGAGTGCCATCACCCTCCGCTATCTCGGCACTCTATGGCCCGATGCGGCGGCCTATCTGCGCGTTGATGAACTCCTGAATGGCCTGCTCTTCGCCCTCGCTCTGCTGCTGCTGACCCTCTCGCTGCCCACCTGGTTGAAGGGGCTGCTGCGCTGCACCCCGCCACACTCCGCGCCGGAGGATCCCGCGAATCAGCGGCTGCTGTTGACCCGTCTGGCGGTGGTGGCACTGCTGGCGGTGACGGCGCTACACCATATTAAGAGTAATGAGCCTTTTTATAATTGGGATCTGATCCCCTACGTCGCGATTGCCCACGGCAGCGACGATCCGGCGTTGCGTCAACAGCAGACCCTGCGCTCGATTGAGCAGCAGGTTCCCGCCCAGCACCACGCCATTCTGCTCGCTGGCAATGACTACCGGCAACAGGTCGCCAGTGACCCGGAGGTGCTGACCCAGCAGCTCCCTTTCTACAGGGTAAAACCGCTCTATCCGGCGCTGCTTGGGGTGTTGCAGCGGGCCGGGATCGATCCGGTTCCCGCCTCGCTCTGGCTCTCCCGCGCTGCCTACCTTGCGGTGGCGCTGCTGCTGGCAGCCTGGCTGCTGCGTCTCTTTCCCCCGCTCGCCGCGCTTGCGCTGGGGCTGCTGCTGCTCACCCAGCCGTGGTTAATTAACCTGGCCCGCTACTCGACTCCCGATGCCCTCGCGCTGCTGCTGCTGTTGGCGGGGATGCTGCTGCTGTTAGAGCGTCGCCACCCCAGCGGCTGGCTGCTGCTGCTGGTTGCGGTGGCTGCCCGCCCCGATACGGTGATTCTGCTGGCGCTGATCGGCGGTTGGGCGATCTACCACCGCTTTCCGCACTGGCGCTGGGCGGCGGCGGCGGTGGTCGCCGGGGCGGCGCTCTATCTGCTGCAAGGGGCGCTGGCCGGGAGCTACAGTTGGCGGGTGCTGTTTCACCACTCGCTGGTCGCCTCGCTGACCCACCCGGCGCACTTCGTGCCGCAGCTCACCACGGCAAATTATATCGAGTATTATACTCTTTTGCTGCGCCCTGACCAAGTGAGTGCGGTACTCCTCTTCGCTCTGCTCCTGACCCTCGCTAGTGCAGTCTTGTGGCGCAGCCTCGCTCCTGCTGGTGCTGGCGTTCCCGCTGGTGCTGGCGCTAGTCCAACAGCATCTCGGGTCACTCTGTGGGAGGGGGCACTCTGGTCTTCGGCACTCTATGTGGTGATCCACTGGCTAGTCCATCCGGTGGAGAAGGAGCGCACCCTCGCCTTTATCCTGCTCTTCGCGCTGCTCGGGCTGCTGGCGCTGCTGCGACGGCGTAGCGAGAGTTGGCTACCCGCCGATCCGCTCCCCTTCGGCAGGTGGTATAACGCCCTGCTCGACCATTCGCAACACCTGCGCTACACCGCTCCCCTTGCAGCGCTGGAGCGCCACCGCTGGGGACTCTTTGCGGTGGCTGCGACCCTCGCCCTCGCCTCTACCCTGCTGGCGCTGCTGCCGCTGCTGCTGCAGAGCGGCTGGCCCAATAACCACGAAGATCTAAATTGGATTCCACGAATCCTGACCATTGCCCAGGCCTTTGCCCATGGCGACCTCTTCCCGATTTGGGATGCCGACGCGATTCACGGCACCGGCCACGCCACTCCGCTCCTCTACCATAAGTTATTTAATGTCGTAGCGGCAGTGGGCTACCTGTTGAGCGGTTCGGAGAAGAGTGCCGCACTGCTCGCCATCGCCCTCTTTTCCCTGGTGGGGATCGCCGGACTCTACGCCGCCCTGCGCACGCTCGGCTGGCGACCTCTGGCAGCGCTGCTCCCCGCCCTCGCCTTTCCGCACATGAACTACGCGGTGACTGACTATTTGGTGCGCGGGGCCTTTGCCGAATATGCCGCCCTTGCGCTTATTCCTTGGATTATTTGGTGGTGTATCGACCTGCTGACCCATCAACGCTTTCGGTTGATTATCGCCCCGCTGCTCTTTCTTACGCTGCTCGCTCATACGGTAATGGCCTACTACGCGGTCGGGCTGCTGCTAATTACCTTTGTAGTTCACTGGATGCACCGCTCCGCCGCGTGGTGGCGCGAGTTGCTCCGGCCCACCCTTGCTGTGCTGCTCTTTTTTGCCCTCAGCGCCCCACTCATTGGGCTGATCCTGCTTTTTTCTCACTACTTTTTCATGGATTTTTACCTCGTCTATCTGCCGACCGGATATTTTCGCCACCCCCTCGAATACCTGTTCGATATCGGCCACCGCTGGGGCGATCCTCCAGAGCGTTTTACGATTCAGCTCGATCTCGCCTATACCCTGCTGCTGCTCGCCGCGCTACTCGGCTACCGCTTCCTGCGCAGCGCCGCCTTCACCCCGACGCAGCAGCGCCTGGCTACCGCCCTAGGTGGCGGACTGCTGCTCTACGGTCTGTTGCAACTCCCCATGGCGGCCCCCTTCTATCTGCATCTGCCCGGGGCCGCTTATCTGCAATTTCCGTGGCGGCTGGTCGCTTTCCTGAGCCTGTTGACCCTACTCCTCGCCGCGCTGCTGCTGCGCACCCTCCCCCGCCGCCCCGCTACCCTGCTCCTTGTCCTCGCCGCGCTGCTGGTGATTGCCGTAAACCTCACCCGCCCCGCTCCGTCGCAGTGGTTCCCCCTCGACTCGCCCGAGCAGATTGCGCAGCATACACCACACTACAGGGAGTATCTGCCGCGCCCGCCGATGAGCGAACCGCTGCATCTGAGGGATTCGCAGTTGCGTGACATTTTGGTGGAGATGGGAGATG
>SLIM01000124.1 GCA_007135625.1 Gammaproteobacteria bacterium | reverse complement strand
TCGATGCGCTCCAAGGCTCTTCCGTAGAGGTCGTCGAGAAAGCGATCCTGGATAAACTCGGAGAGGATGTTGCGCTCGTTGATGCGCAGTAGGCGGAGGCTGACTCGCTCTTGGTTGACTATTTGCAGCGGTACTTCGAGCTTTCCGTTGCTCATCAGCAGATAGGCGTTGCGGTCGAACCAGAGTGCTGGATCACGATCGCCGGTTTCGAGGGTGAGCTGTTGGTGTTCGGTGAGTGTTCGGTTGTGTCCGGGTAGGCCTTGTAGGAGTTGTATGTGGTAGCGGGTTGCGTAGTTGGCTCCGCTGGCGCAGATGCGTTGTCCTTCGTGGTGAAAGAGGGCGTGAAATGCTGGGGTGAAGCGGATGTAGTCGCCGTAGCGTACTTCGTTGTTGTTTTGTAGTTCTTCGTTGAAGTGTAGGCAGATGGTTGCGGTTGTTTCGTGGCGTTCGATTTCGGTGCGTTCGAGTTGTAGGGTGGTGATGCGGGTGAGTTCTTGTTCTAGTGCTGCGATGCGTTGGCGTAGGTGGGGGGTGTCGCGGTTGGCTTGTGCTTGGCGGTAGGCTTCTAGGGCGACCGGTTTCCAGTCGTTGCGCCAGTCGCTGCGTTGTTCTAGGGCTTTTGCGAGTTCGGTCCATGTTTGTGCGGGGTTGGTCGGGGGGGTGCCGAAGGAGAGGGCGAGTGATCCGGCGCGGGTTGCGAGTTCCCAGTTGCGTGCGCAGGCGGCGTCGCGTGCCAGCGCCCGCCACGCCTCGCTATCGACCGCTCCACCGAGCCGCATCGCCCGCTGGCGCAGAGCGACCGCCACTCGGCACTCTCCGGCTTCGGCCATGATCGGTGCGGCTCCTAGGAGTAGGGCCGCCTGCTCTCCGGTTCCTGTTGTGCGTTGGGCGAGGAGTTCGCTGCGGTAGGCCTCGGCATCTTTGCGTAGGTCGTTCAGATCCAGCGCCACTGCGTTCTGCACCAGTAGCAGCAGAATCCCGAAAAGCATAACTCGAATTTTATTCATCATTGTTCCTTAAGTTTTAAGGGTTAAGTTTTAAGTTTTAAGGGGGAGGGTTAAGGGGGGGGAAGGGTTAAGGGGGAAGGGTTAAGTTTTAAGTTTTAAGGGTTAAGGCAGGGAGGGTTAAGGCGGGGACGGCAAACGCCCCTTAAAACTTAACCCTTAAAACTTAACCCTTAACCCTTAACCCTTAACCCTTAACCCTTAACCCTTCCCGATTAAAACCCGTACCGCCTTTCTATCGTACACCTTGCAACCGAAAAAAACAGCCTGTTTGATTCCGTATCCGTTTGCTTTATACGTCCGTATCTTTTGGACGCGCTACTCGCGTAGCTGGTGCCAGGCGGTGATGAGTCCTTGGGTGGAGCTGTCGTGTTCGGTGTGGCTCTGCTGTTCCAGGAGTTCGGGTAGGATGACTCCGGCCAACTGCTTGCCGAGTTCTACGCCCCATTGGTCGAAGGAGTTGATTTGCCAGATGATGCCTTGGACGAAGATTTTGTGTTCGTAGAGGGCGAGGAGTGCGCCTAGGCGTTGGGGGGTGAGGCGGTCGATCATGAGGGTGTTGCTGGGGACGTTGCCGGGGAAGATTTTGTGGGGGAGTAGGGCTTCGAGTGCTGCTCCGCGGATGCCTTGCTCTTCGAGTTCTTGGCGGGCTTCTTGGTGGTTTTTGCCGCGCATGAGGGCTTCGCTTTGGGCTAGGCAGTTGGCGAGGAGCATTTGGTGTTGGTTTCCGAGGGGGTTGTGGCTGTTGGCGGCGATGATGAAGTCGCAGGGGATGAGGTGGGTGCCTTGGTGGATGAGTTGGTAGAAGGCGTGTTGGCCGTCGGTTCCTGCGGCTCCCCAGAGGATGGGGCCGGTGGTGTATTCTACGAGTTCGCCGGTGCGGGTTACTCGTTTGCCGTTGCTTTCCATGTCGGTTTGTTGGAGGTAGGCGGGTAGGCTGCGTAGGTTTTGGTCGTAGGGGAGGATTGCGTGGCTGGTGGCGTTGCCGAAGTTGGTGTACCAGATGCCGAGTAGGGCGAGGATGACGGGCATGTTTTGTTCTAGGGGGGCGGTGCGGAAGTGTTGGTCCATGGTGTGGGCGCCGGTGAGGAGTTGTTCGAAGTGTTCCATGCCGATGGTTAGGGCGATGGGGAGTCCTATGGCTGACCAGAGGGAGTAGCGTCCTCCTACCCAGTCCCAGAAGCGGAATTGGTTGGCGGGGTCGATGCCGAAGGCGGTGACTCGTTGGCTGTTGGTGGAGATGGCTACGAAGTGGTGTGCTACTGCGGTTTCGTCGCCGAGTGCGGTGATGAGCCAGTGCCGTGCTGCGTGGGCGTTGGTTAGGGTTTCTTGGGTGGTGAAGGTTTTTGAGGCGATGATGAAGAGGGTGTTTGCTGGGGTGCAGTGTTTGAGGGTTTGGTGTAGGTGGCTGCTGTCGATGTTGGAGATGAAGTGGGTTTGTAGGTGGGGGTGGTGGTAGGGGGTGAGGGCTTGGCAGACCATGCGGGGGCCGAGGTCGGAGCCGCCTATGCCGATGTTGATGATGTGGTGGATGGGTTGGCCGGTGTGGCCGCGCCATTGTCCTGTGCGCACGCGGGTTACAAAGTCGGCCATTTGTGCTAGGACTTGGTGTATTTGCGGCATTACGTTGTGCTGGTTGTGCCATACGGGTTGTCGGGTGCGGTTGCGGAGTGCGGTGTGGAGTACGGCTCTCTCTTCGGTGGTGTTGATGGTTTGTCCGCTGAACATGCGTTCGATCCACCCCTCCAGATCGACCGCCCGCGCTAGGCGCAGCAGTAGCGCCAAGGTCTGATCATCAATGCGGTTTTTGGAGTAGTCGAGTAGGATGCCTGCTTGGTGCAGGCGGTAACGCTCGGCTCGTTGCGGGTCGGCGGTGAAGCGCTGCCGTAGCGTTATGCCTGCTTGCTCCTGCCACTGCTCGTTCAACGCCTGCCACTCTGGAGTCCTGCACACCTGTCCCATAAAGACCTCTAAATCACTATAGAAATAAAACGCCTCAGAGGGAATTCCCTCCACCCTATCACTTTGAATCACTTCGTGTTCTACGAATCTTTGCCCTAGGGGCAGCAGCCCTGCCGCACCGCAAAACTACCGGTGCCGATTACAGGGGGATAAGAAAGCATACCAAGATAGTACTTTAGTCGCAATCCAAATCACGCTACAGTATACCAATCGTCATGCCAAACCAATAAGCAGAAATATGGGAACAAGCAACCAATTCCTTGAAGAAAACAGTGTACGCAGCAACAAAATCCTGTTTGCTGCCAGTGAGGCGCAGCCACTGATGAAGACCGGAGGCCTCGCCGATGTCGCCGGTAGTCTGCCGCTAGCACTCCACCAGTTGGGGCTGGATGTGCGCCTGATTTTGCCCGCCTATCCCACTTCCGTCGAGCAGTTGATCCCGCTGCATACGGTGATCTCCAGCCTTAAAGTTCCCGGCTGGGGCGGTCAGGTGCGCATCCTGGCGGGGACTCTGCATGGCGAGCTACCGGTCTACCTGGTCGATATCCCGGGACTGTTCGACCGTATCGGTAACCCCTACCTCGACCCCCAAGGCCACAACTGGCGGGACAACGCCGACCGCTTCGCCGCCTTCTGTCGGGTAGTGGTGGCGATGGCACTCAAACAGACACCGCTGGAGTGGCACCCCGACGTAGTCCACTGCAACGATTGGCAGACCGGCCTCGTCCCCGCGCTCCTCTCCGCCCACTGGGATCGCCCGGCCACCCTCTTTACCATTCATAACCTCGCCTACCAGGGTCTCTTCGACCGGGGTACCTTTCAGCGACTGCGCCTCCCCCCCGAGCTGTGGAACCACCACGCCCTGGAGTTTCACCAGCAGCTCTCCTTCATCAAGGGGGGGATCGCCTTTGCCGACCGCGTTACCACCGTTAGCCCCACCTACAGCAGCGAGATTCTTACCCCGGAACTGGGGTACGGTCTGGAGGGGCTGCTGCGCCACCGCCTGCCCCACCTCAGCGGGATTCTCAACGGCATCGACTACCGGCAGTGGGATCCCCGCAGCGACCCCCATATCGCCAGCCACTACAGCGCCGAGACCCTCCACCTGAAGGCCGCCAACAAGCAGGCGCTGCAACAAGAGCTGGGGCTGGCGGTAGATCCCGAGGCCCTGCTGTTTGGCCACATCGGACGGCTAGTCCCGCAAAAGGGGAGCGACCTGATCATTGAGATTCTCGATGCCCTGCTCCACGGCGACCGTATGCAACTGGTGCTGCTCGGCAGTGGCGACGAGCAGTACGAACAGGCGCTCTCCCAGGCCGCCCTGCGCAACCCGCAGCAGATCGCCTCCCGCATCGGCTATGACGAGGCGCTCGCCCACCGCATTGAAGCCGCCAGCGATGCCTTTCTCATGCCCTCGCGCTTCGAGCCGTGCGGTCTCAACCAGCTCTACAGCCTGCGCTACGGCACTCCGCCCATCGTCCACCGTACCGGTGGCCTGGCCGACACCGTCATCAACGCCTCCAGCGACCATATCCTGGCCGCCGATGCCACCGGCTTCGTCTTCGAGCCAGCGACCTCCTCGGCGTTATGGGAGGCCATGCAGCGGGCCGAAACGCTTTTCCGCCGCCCCTCCGTCTGGTGGGAACACCTT
Organism: Gammaproteobacteria bacterium; assembly: GCA_007135625.1. Taxonomy (GTDB): domain Bacteria; phylum Pseudomonadota; class Gammaproteobacteria; order Chromatiales; family Chromatiaceae; genus SLIM01. The sequence goes on along the minus strand of SLIM01000124.1, from coordinate 1,563 downwards.
GCCCGCAACGGCATGCAGCAAGATTTCAGTTGGCAACGCAGTGCCGTGGCCTACCGTGAACTCTATCTGCAGGCGGTTGATGACCCCCTGCCCAACCCGCTCGTCAAGCCTTGATTCGACAGGGCCGCCGCTCACATATAGCATAAATGATTGAAATGATCCACAGAAGCCCGCATAATCGCCTCTCCAACCCCCGAGGAGAACCGATTCCATGCAATTGACCATGCTCAAGTGCAAGATCCATCGCGCTTGCGTCACCCATGCCGAACTCGACTACGAAGGCTCCTGTGCCATCGACCGGGAGCTACTCGATCTAGCGGGTATCTTTCCCTATGAACAGATTCAGATCTACAATATCGCGAATGGGGAGCGCTTCACCACCTACGCGATTGAGGCCGAGGCCGGCTCGCGCATCATCTCGGTCAACGGTGCCGCCGCCCACAAGGCATCGCCCGGCGACCGGGTGATCATCTGTGCCTACGCCATCCTCGACCAGCAGGAGCTAGCCGACCACCGCCCGCAACTGGTCTATACCAACGAACTCAACGAGGTTACCCACACCGGGGAGCGTATCGCAATCCAGACCGCCTAACGACCGGGCGGAACCGAGCGATGCAAAAAAATTGCATCGATTGCTTGACAGCCGCCCGCCCCCGCACTAGAATACTCGGCTTCAACACTCCTCGGTAGCTCAGTCGGTAGAGCAAGCGGCTGTTAACCGCTGGGTCGGCAGTTCGAGCCTGTCCCGAGGAGCCAAACAACGGACTTTCCGCACCTTGCCCTTATAGTCCACTGATTCCGAATAAATTATTGTGTTTTTCTATGGTCATACCAAAAGAAAATACATTTTCTGAGTTGGTGTGTTGCACGAAGGATGCGGAGTGTGGGAAACAACAAAAAAGGCGACTTTCTTCAAAGTCGCCTTTTTTATGCCGTTGCGATGCCGATGCCCTATTCCCCCAAAAGACTCCATGCGTTGCTCGCGACCCCGCTGCGGCTGCTCTACCCGAGCCACCGCCCCGCCCAACTACCGATCAGCCACAACCTCGCCGCCGACCGCGCCCTCGCCACCCAAAACAGGCTCCCATAAAGCGATGCACCTCCCCGACCTTCAGACCCTCACCCGCGAGATTCGCAACCGCGTCGCTCCGCTCTTCGCCACCACCGCCCGCAGCGCCACCCGCAAACCCGACGGCTCGCTACTCACCGCCACTGACCAGGCCATCCAGCAGCACATCGCCCAACTGCTGCACACCCTCACCCCCGAGATCCCTCTCCTCGGCGAGGAGATGTCCCTACAGCAGCAGCAGACCGCAATCCAAAATAACTCCCGCTGCTGGGTGTTAGACCCCCTCGATGGCACCTCCAACTTCGCCACGGGCATCCCCTTCTACGCCCTCTCGCTCGCACTGATTGAGGCGGGAGAGAGCCAGCTCGCCATCGTCTATGACCCCAACCGCAACGAATGCTTTAGCGCCCAACGCCAACGCGGGGCATGGTGCAATGAGACCCCACTGCACACCCCCCCGCCCCCGCCCTTAGCGCGCTGCATCGGCCTGATTG
>SLIM01000121.1 GCA_007135625.1 Gammaproteobacteria bacterium | reverse complement strand
TTGTGCCGCCATCAAGAGATAACCGCTGGAGGATAGAGGTGAGAGCGCCAGAACAGGCGACTTGAGCAAAATAGAGGTTGCAGTGGCCGCCATTTGCCCCTATTCTACCCGGTACAGCAGTAGCGCACTGTCTCGCTCCCCTCCCCGCTCTTGCGAAGTCGCAGCGGAAGGAGCAAGCAGTGCGGTTTTTTATTTCTTTTCAGGAGGTTTTTTTATGGGTGTTCTCGTAGGCCGCAAGGCTCCAGACTTTAGCGCACCGGCAGTACTTGGTGACGGCACCATTACGGAGTGCTTCACCCTCTCCGAGCAGACGAAGGGCAAGTATGTCGTTCTCTTCTTCTACCCCCTCGACTTCACCTTCGTCTGCCCCTCGGAGCTGATCGCCTTCGACCACCGCTTGGGCGAGTTTACCAAGCGCAATGTTGAGGTAATCGGTGTCTCCATCGACTCCCACTATACCCATAACGCCTGGCGCAATACGCCGGTCAATAATGGGGGGATCGGCCCGGTCGGTTACCCGCTGATCGCCGATATGACTCACGCCATCTGCAAGGGGTATGACGTGGAGACCCCGGACGGCGCAGTTGCCTATCGCGGCTCTTTCCTGATCGACCGTGATGGTATGGTGCGTCACCAAGTGGTGAATGATCTCCCGCTGGGCCGCAATATTGACGAAATGTTGCGCATGATTGATGCCCTGCAGTTCACGGAAGAGCATGGCGAGGTCTGCCCCGCTGGCTGGAAAGGTGGCGATAAGGGGATGCAGGCTACCCCCGCAGGGGTCGCGAACTACCTCGCTAGCGAGGCCCAGTCACTGTAGGCGACTACCCCACGCCGACTGCGCCGAGCCGCCCCCCTAAAACAACCCCTGGGGGTCGGCCCTGTGCAGCACCACCGCTCGCCTTAGCGCAAACCAGGGAATCGCAACCATGAGCATCCTTGCAATGATTGGAGGCACCGGTCTGACCAACATCGAAGGGCTGGAGCTAATCCGCCGCGAAGTTGTCCACACCCCCTTCGGCGAACCCTCCGCGCCGCTCACCCACGGCATCCTGCAGGGGCAACCCGTGGTTTTTCTTCCTCGTCACGGCTCCGGCCACACCATCCCTCCGCACCAGGTCAACTACCGCGCTAACCTCTGGGCACTTAAACATCTCAACGTCTCCGCCGTTATCGCTATCGCCGCTACTGGCGGCATTCAGCGCGAGCTGCTGCCGGGAACCTTGGTCATCCCCGACCAACTGATCGACTACACTTGGGGCCGCCAGCACACCTTTTTCGAACATGATCTCAGCCATGTTACCCACATTGATTTTACCGAGCCCTACTGCCGCGAGTTGCGGGAGCAACTGCTTCAGGCGGGACGCGCTGCCGGGATTCCGCTGGTCGAAAAAGGGACTTACGGTGCCACCCAAGGCCCTCGCCTGGAGACCGCGATGGAGGTGCGCCGCTTGGCTAATGACGGTTGCGACATCGTCGGCATGACCGGAATGCCGGAGGCGAGTCTCGCCCGTGAGTTGGGACTCTGCTACGCCTGCTGCTCGGTCGTTGCCAATAAGGCCGCCGGACTCTGCGAACATGAAATCACGATGCAGGAGATCCAAAGTAATTTGGTGGCGGGTATGAAACAGGTGACTCAACTGCTCATTCAACTGCTTTGCGACCGGCATCTTACGCCGTAGCTGCGCGGAGAGGAGGGGGCGATGGTGCGGTTTGCAGGTTTCCAGCTTGCCGCACCCGGTGGACTAACGCGCCGTGCGAATCGCTTCAAAGCCCTTGGTAAAGCCAGTTAGGGAGATCGGAATCTCAAAGGGGGTACCGTTTAGATCTAACAGGGTCACCGTCAGCGTCGCCCCGCGCTTCATCGCGTTGATCTTGGCATCATCCAGCAGCCAACCGCTCAGACAGCCATGGTTGGTGCAGGTCTGTACCGGATAGCGTACCGCCGCTCCCTGATCAACACGCACCTCAATCCCCGGTGGCAGGGCAAAGCCTAGCGGCAGACTGAGCAGCACGGTATGCCCAATCGACTCTTCACGAACCACCGCTTTCAAAACTGACTCTCCGGTCTCTTGAATGATCACATTCTGTATGATGCCGCAGGTTTTTTGCGTGCTATTGGGGATCGGCTCGCACACCTTGATCCAATCACCGATCCGCTCCGCCGGATCCGGCTGCGCCAGTAGCAACGGAGAGGCGAGCAGCAGGGCCACTGCCCCCGGAAGAAGAAACAAGCGAGATAGTACAGACATAATAACTCCCTATTACATATAGAGGACAGAAGAGAGAGGAGAGAGCAAAACGCCGTGGCGCTCTCTCCGGCAAGGCGATTGCGTGGAGGCGGCTCCATCGCTTCGACTCTGCGCACGGTGAAGTGTAGCATGGAGAAAGCGTAGAGAACCAGCAGCCGCAATGGGCGGAATGCGAAAAGGCGAAGCGCTGCTAGCTTCGAGTAGCGGTAGTATGCTATAACATCATTCTTTTGCTACTGTCGCAAGGAGTGCTTATCGATGATCCGTTTTTCTCCTCTCCTGTCTCTGCTGTTTATGCTGCTGTTGAGTGGGCCGCTGCTGGCGGATGCCCCTCGGGTGGTGGTGACTATTACCCCGCTGCATTCACTGGTGGCGGGGGTGATGGCCGGGGTTGCCGAGCCGGAGTTGCTGTTTAGTGCGGGGCAGTCGCCCCATACTCTGGTGCTGCGTCCTTCCGATGCGCGTAGCCTGGAGCAGGCCGATCTGCTGTTTTGGGCGGGGCCTGCGCTGGAGACGGCGCTTTCGCGGGTGTTGGTGACGATGGCCCGAGGGGCGCAGGTGGTGGCGTTGATGGAGGCGGCGGGGGTGGAGCTGCTGCCGGTGCGTAGTGGAGGGGGGTGGGAGAGTCATCACCATGCCGCTGATGCTGCGGGTCACCATCACCATCATCCTGCGCCGACGGCTTCTGGGCAGGAGTACGATCCGCATATCTGGCTCTCCCCGAAGAATGCGCGGGCGATGGTGGTGGCGATTGGCGAGGCTTTGGGTGCGCTGGATTCTGCGAATGCTGCGCGGTATACGGCCAATGCGGAGGCGTTGCTGGCGCGTATTGATGCGCTTGATCAGCAGCTTGCGGTGCGTACTGCGGCGCTTCGGGAGTATCCCTTTGTGGTGTTTCATGATGCCTATCAATATCTGGAGCATCACTACCGCCTGAATGCGGTGGGTTCGGTGACTCTCAATCCAGAGCAGTCGCCGGGGGCGCGTCGTCTTCACCAGTTGCGCCAGCGGATTGCCGATTTGGAAGTGGTTTGCATTTTTAGTGAGCCGCAATTTGAGCCGCGTTTGGTGCGAGTTTTGGTGGCGGGAAGTGCGGTGCGTAGTGCCGAGTTGGATCCGTTGGGGAGCGCTGTGACACCTGGGCCGGATGCCTGGTTTGCGGTGATGGAGGGGTTGGTTACGACGCTGGCGGAGTGTTTAGACCCACCTTCCGCACCTTCCGTGCAACACACTAATTCAAAAGATGTGTTTTCTTTGAGTATGACTACAGAAAAACATCATAATTTATTCGGATCAGTGGGTTATAAGGGCAAGGTGCGAAACGTCGGTTTGGAGGGGCGCGATGGATGATTATGATGCGATGGCGTTTCCCGAGCCGGGGCATGATCATCAGCGCTGTAAGGATGCGGCGTTGGCGCAGGCGGAGCGGCTCTGTGCGCAGCGTGAGCAGCGCTTGACCCCGATTCGACGGCGGGTGTTGGAGCTGATCTGGTCAAATCACGCGCCGGTGGGGGCCTATCTGCTGTTGCAGCAGTTAAGTGAGGAGGGGCATAAGGCGGCTCCGCCGACGGTCTATCGCGCTCTCGATTTTTTGCTGGAGTTGGGGTTGGTTCACCGCATTGCGTCGTTAAATGCCTTTATCGGCTGTCGTCATCCAGCGGTTCACCACACCCCGCGCTTTTTTCTTTGCGAGCAGTGCGGGATGGCCGCCGAGCTGGAGGATCCGGCGATCAACTGTGCGATTGCCGGAGATGCCGACCGCCTTGGTTTTCAGGTGACTCGCCAGACGGTTGAGGTGAGTGGTGCCTGCGCTCACTGCCGCCAGCGGAGTGCGCAGTGAGTTCGGCGGTGCTGGTTCGCGCTGCTGGGCTGGGGGTGGTGATCGGTCGGCGGCGGGTGGTTGAGGGGATTGAGTTAACGGTGAGCCGTCGCGAGATTGTGACGTTAATTGGTCCTAATGGGGCGGGAAAAACGACTTTGGTGCGTGCGATTCTCGGGCTGCTTACTCCTCAGTTTGGGAGCGTGGAGCGGGCTCCTGGACTCACCATCGGCTATATGCCGCAGCGCCTTCAGCTTCCGCCTAATCTGCCACTGACGGTGCGGCGCTTTCTGACGCTGACCGCTACCACTACGGCGACGGCTCTTGCGGAAATTGCGGAGGAGTTGGCGATTACCCAACTGCTGAAGGTGCCGATGCATGGGCTTTCCGGGGGGGAGCATCAGCGGGTATTGCTTGCCCGTGCGCTGCTGCGTGCGCCGCAGTTGCTGGTGCTGGATGAGCCGGTGCAGGGGGTCGATGTGACGGGGCAGGCGGAGCTGTATGCGTTGATTGGGCGGATTCGCGACCGTTACCAGTGCGGGGTGTTGATGGTCTCTCATGATCTGCATCTGGTGATGGCTTCGACGGATCAGGTGGTCTGCCTGAATCGCCATATCTGCTGTAGTGGCCATCCCGAGAGTATCCGCCACCACCCGGCCTATCTGGAGCTGTTCGGCCAGCCGGCTACCGCTCGGCTGGCACTCTACACCCACCAGCATGACCACGCCCATACGATCCATGGCGATGTGGTTGCCCAGCGTAGCAGCGGTAGTGCGCTTCATGATTGATGATTTTATGCTGCGTGTTGAAGGCTACAAGCCGATCTTCGAATACGCAAAAATAGGGCTTTTTGTATGTGTAATGACACACCAGAGAATCCAAAGCTTTACCATATTGTTCACATAGATAGGCTTGCTTCGATTATCGGCCAAGGCTGTTTGTGGAGTGATGCGGCTGTCCAGAACAGTCAATTGCCAGGCACAACTATAGGAATGGGCACGATTAAAGCTCGCAGATTAACAAAGACATTGAGCAGTTATCCAGATCTCCATGTTGGTGATTGTGTGCCATTTTACTTTTGCCCTCGTTCCGTCATGTTATACATGTTTTATATGAACAATCATCCAGAAATTACTTACCGTGGAGGGCAAACTCCAATTATTCATTTACAGGCAGATCTTTATCGAACCATTGAATGGGCGAATCAAAATACGCAAAGATGGGTCTTTACAAACTCCAACGCTGGCTCTTTCTATTTTGATGACTTCAATACCCTAACGCAATTAAACCAAATTAACTGGAGTTCCGTCGGTGCAACGAATTGGAAAGATTGCCGCGAACAGAAACAAGCTGAGTTTTTACTAGAGGAACAGTTCCCTTGGGCATTGGTCGAAGCGATAGGTGTCTATTCGCAGGCGGAAGTTCAGCGGGCAAGTACTGCTTTGAGCGCCGCAAGGTATCGACCGCCACTGTCGATTCAGCGAGACTGGTATTATTAATGAGGATTGATTATGATTACTTATAAAACAGGCGACATTTTCAAAGAAGAAGCTGAAGCGATTGTAAACACGGTCAACTGCGTTGGTGTTATGGGGCGCGGCATTGCGTTGCAATTCAAGAAACAGTTTCCCGAAAACTTTAAAGTTTATGAGACGGCATGCAAACACAAAGAAGTTGTTCCGGGGAGAATGTTTGTGCATAAAACCGACTCGCTGATTAGACCTAAATATATCATTAATTTCCCGACCAAACGGCATTGGCGCGGTGCCAGCCGGATAGAAGAAATTGAGTCCGGCCTTCAAAATTTGGCAGCGGTCATATCAAACCTGAATATCAAATCCATCGCTCTTCCTCCTCTTGGATGCGGTTTGGGCGGACTTGATTGGAGTGAGGTGCGGGGGCGTATCGAAAATGCACTCTCAACGCTATCTGATGTAGAGATCATTGTTTTTGAGCCTAGCGGGACTCCCGCAGCAGAGAAGATGGTAAAAAACCGCAAAGTTCCCAATATGACTCCGGGTCGTGCGGCATTGGTTGAACTCGTACATCGTTACTTGGCAGGGTTGTTAGATCCATTTGTCTCACTTCTTGAGGTTCACAAGCTTATGTATTTCCTAC
>SLIM01000293.1 GCA_007135625.1 Gammaproteobacteria bacterium | reverse complement strand
TGGCAGTGAGTGGTTGCAAGGCTTTTTCTACGGCGGCGCACTCCCCGCCGAGGAGTTCGCCGCAACCCATCTCAAAAACCTGAAAAACCTGTAACGCACGAAAAGAGAGAAGAGCGTGCCGCAGTACCTTCGCCCGCTCACCCTCATTAAAAACCTGAAAAACCTGTAACACAAAAAAGGAGAGAAGAGCATGCCGCAGCACCTTCGCCCGATCACCCTTACTCTGCTACTGCTCCTCGCCAGTGGCACGACCACCGCGCAACCGCTGGAGTGGCTGGCCCCGCTCGGCACCCCGCTGGAGCAGGAGCAGGCGATTCTTGACCTGCTACAGCCGCAGATGGCAACGCGTCGCCTGGTGCTGCTGGGAGAGGCGAGCCACGGCACCCATGAGTTCTACCACTGGCGGGATCAGATCTCACGCCGCCTGATTGCCGAAGAGGGTTTTCACTTTATCGCCGTGGAGGGCGACTGGAAGCCGCTGTTTCGGGTCAACCGCTGGGTCAAGGGGCTGCCACAAGCCCCGGCCAGCGCTCACCAGGCACTTGCCGGGCTGACCCGCTGGCCCACCTGGATGTGGGCCAATCGAGAGACCGAGGCGTTGATTACCTGGCTTCAGCAGTGGAACGCCGAGCAGCCCGCCGCGCAGCGTGTCGGTTTCTACGGCATCGACCTCTACGCCCCCTGGGACTCTGCCGACGCGCTGCTCGACTTCGCCGAGCGCTACCTCTCCGAGGAGCAGGGCGAACCCATTGCAGCGGCCCTCGAACCGCTGCTCAACTTTCGCGAAGAGATTAGCGGCTACATCCAGGCCACCCTGCCGCACCAGCAGCAGCAGCGTGACCGACTGGAGCAACTGAGAGCGCAACTCGAAGCGTTAGACGACCCCGAGATCCCCCGTCACGAACAACTTTCGGCACGTCTTAACGCGCTGGTGATCCGCAATGCCCACGACCACTACCTCGCCATGGCGAACCCCGCCGAAAACTCTTGGAACCCTCGCGCCGAACACATGCACCAGGTGATTACCCTTCTACAAGAGTACTATGGCGAGGGGTCACGCGGTCTGGTCTGGGCGCATAACACCCATATTGGCGATGCCCGAGCCACCCCGATGGTGAATCGGGGCGAGGTCAATATCGGCCAGCTCACTCGCCAACAGCATGGTGACGACGCGATTTTTGCCCTTGGTTTCGCCACCCATCGGGGCGAGCTCTTCGCCGCCCGTCAGTGGGGTGGCCAACGCCAGCGCATGACCGCGCCACCGGCGCTGGAGGGGAGTCTCGAAGCGGCACTTAACCACCACTTCCCCGATGGGGCATTGCTCGCCCTTACGCCCCCCCCAACAGCGGAGTTGGCCGAGCAGGTGGTTCACCACCGCGCCATCGGGGTACTTTACAACCCAGAATCCGAACGCGGTAACTATGTTCCCAGTCGCCTCTTCCAGCGCTACGACGCACTCCTTTTCCTTCCTGAGAGCGGCGCATTGACCCCGCTCGACCAAGCGGTGGATTAACCCCGCTCGACCAAGTGGCGCATTAACCCCGCTCGACCAAGTGGCGCATTAACCCCGCTCAACCAAGCCAGCGAGGATTAAATCGCCAACCAGAACAGCACTCCGCCAAGCGCCGCAACGGCGAGGCTGTGGCGGTCGCGGGCGACAAAGACGAGCGGATCTTCGTGGAGTTCGTCACGGCGTGCCAACAGCCACACCCGACTGATCAGGTAGAGCAGCAACGGGCAGAGCAGCCAGACGACAGCGGGATGTTGGTAGAGCAGCCGAATCTCCTCGCTATTGATATAGAGTGCAAGCACCAAAACCGCCAGATAGCCGCTCGCCGCTCCCATCTGCGCCAGGCTCTCCAGATCCACCGCCCGGTAGCCGCGTCCAGCGGCGCTCTCCTCACCCCGTGAGCGGAGAGTAAGGAGTTCGGAGTAGCGTTTAACCAGGGCGAGACTGAGAAACAGAAACATCGAAAGGGCGAGTAGCCAAAACGAAACGGTGACCGCAATCGCAGCGGCCCCGGCGAGAATACGCACGGTGTAGAGGGTCGCTAGCAGCAGCACATCAATCAACTCCACTCGCTTCAGGTAGAAGGAGTAGGCCAGGGTCAGCAGGTAGTAGCTGGCGAGGATGGCGAGAAAGGAGAGCGGCAGCAGCAGCGCAACCAGCAGCGCAACCAGCAGCAGCAGCGGTGCCGCTAGCAGACCGGCTTGCAGCGGCAGTGCGCCACTGGCAAAGGGGCGGTTGACCTTGGTCGGGTGCTGACGATCCGCCTCCAGGTCGAGCAGATCGTTAAGCAGGTAGACACTGGAGGCGCACAGGGAGAAGGCGACGATGGCGAGTAGCGCGTATCCCAGCGCTTCACCAGAAAAGCTATGGCTAGCGAGTAGCGGCACCAGCAGCAGCAGGTTCTTGAGCCACTGGTGGGGGCGCAGCGCTCGCAGCAACGGGAGCAGCCAGTGACCGCTGGCGGGCGCAAGCGGCTCGACGGCGGGAGCGACCCGAGCCGCTGCCCGCTGCAGAGCGGGGGAGGGGGAGACGACCCAGGCGCTCGCCGCATGACTCCACACCGCGAGATCGACCGGTGCGTTGCCTGCGTAGATAAAACCGCGCTCACCAAAGCGTTCGACCAGCAGGCGGCCCTTCTCCGCCCCCGAAAGGTTACGCTCGCCGTCGCTTGCGATGACCTCATCAAATAGCGCTAAGTGGGTGGCGATGGGGGTGACCAAGAGTTGGTCAGAGGCGGTGGCCAGAATCAACCGGCGACCGGCAGCCCGCTCTTGCTGCAGGCGCTCCAGGAGTGGTGTGTGCCACGGCAGCAGCGCCGGGTCGAGGCGCACCCGGCGGGCGATTTGGCGCTTGAGATGGGCCTTGCCCCGCAGCAGCCAGAGCGGCAACAGTAGCAAGTAAAAAGGATTGCGGCGCAGCAGCGCAAATAGCGACTCATAGAGCAGATCACTGCGCAGCAGGGTGCCGTCGAGATCGACGCAGAGCGGAAGGGGTGAGGACATAGCGCAGAGGAGGGAGGGCAGAGGAGAGGAGAGAACCAAAGCGGAGCAGCGGTGCCTGCGGCGCAGGCACCGCTAGGGGTTCAGGATTGGGGTTTAATCGCGATACCGTCGGAGATGGTGCGCTGGAAAATCGCTTTATGGACATCGCCGAGCGAGAGCATCCCGACTAAGCGGTTCTCCTCCACGGTCACCGGGATGCGGCGGAATTTGTGGCGAACCATCACCGTAGCGGCGCGTAGGATGTGCATATCGGGAGAGACCGAGATCACCCCGGTACTCATCAGATCACGTACTTTGAGGTGGACTACATCCTTGTAGCGCCCCATCATGTCGTCGTAGTTGATGCCGGACATGCTGTCGGCAATCTCCTCCAGACTGGGGAAGAGGCGGTGGAGTACATCTTTCTCGGCGATGAAGCCGATCATGCGCTCCTCCTCAACGACAGGCAGGCCGCTAATGCGAAACAGGCACATGACCGATACCACATCAATCAGATTGGTATCGACCGTAACGGTGCGCGGGGAGCGGCTCATGATTTCATGGACTTTCATTGCAGACCTCCGAATCGGTGTTGGATCAAAATCTTCGTATAATTGGGTTTTATGGCCCGGTTAGGACGAACCAAGGGTACAGTATAGCGGAGAGAGGAGAGATGTACAAAAGCCACCCAAGCAAGCAAGTCTAACTTTTGCATGGCTTTTTCCTGCCGTTCTGTTGCCGATTCGCGCCCGTGGCATGGTATACTTCACTGCGTAGAGCAAAGAGAGTTCGTTCGATGGGGTGAGCGTGCCAACCCTCAACAACCACGACACCCGAAACCGCACCGACACCGGTAACTGCCCCTTGCAGGTGCCTTTTCGGATGCGAACGGCTGGAGCTCCTGTGTCACCCCGACCCTGTATGCGAACCCTAGCATTGGCCGATATGTGTATGATTGACCCGTTGACGGCCTCCCGGCTCTTGGCACTCTGCGGTTCTGCCCAGCGGGCGGTGGAGGTGGTATGAGTCGGCGGCAGCAGTTGCTGGCCTCGGCGCTGCTGGCGTTGGTGGCGATGAGCTGGTGGCTGGCGCGAATGGCCTCACAGGAAGGGGTGCTGCTGGAGCCACAGGAGCGCCAAGCGGACTACTTTCTCACCGGGGTGAAGGAACAGGTCTACGATGAACAGGGAAATCTACTGCGAGTGCTAGATGCCGCTGCGATGCGCTACTATCCCGCTGAAGAGGTGACGGAGCTGGAGCAGCCCAGAATGGTTCTCCATGGCCGCGCCGGGGAGGAGTGGCGGGCGAGGGCGCAGCAGGGGGCGTTTCACGACGGCGGTGCCGAGCTGCTGCTGCGCGGTGCTGTGGTGGTGGAGCGACCCGCCCACCTAACGCGACCGCCGCTACGCATTGAGAGCGCCTGGCTACGGGTCTATCCCGAGCAGGAGCGGGTGGAGACCACGGCGGAGGTGCAGCTCTTCTCAGAAGAGAGCTGGCTGCGGGCCGATGGCCTGCACGGCTGGTTTGGTGAGGGTGGGCGGATTCGATTACTCTCTAATGTAAGGGGATACTATGCGGTACATGCGACGGGTGGTGATCGCGATACTCGGATGGGGTGTCCTGATGACGACTGCCCCCCTCCTCGGGAGTGACCGGGAGCAGCCGATCTATATCGAGGCCGACAGCGTCGAGATCGACGAGGGGAGCGGTTCCAGCCTCTATCAGGGAGAGGTCATTCTAGTGCAAGGTTCAACCCGCATTACGGCCGATCAGGTGAGCGTGCTCCAAGGTGAGCAGCGGCGCCAGGAGCGGGTGGTGGCGGTCGGTAGTCCGGTCACTTTTCGCCAGCAGGAGGGGCCAGCGGCGCGGCTGGTGGAGGGGCGGGCGCTGCGCATTGAGTATGATGCCAGCGGTGATGTCCTGGTGATGATTGGGGAGGCGGAGCTGCTGCAAGGGGGAGATACCTTTCGCAGTGATCGGATTGTCTATGATCGTCGACGTGAACTCGTGCGTGCCGGGGCCTCGGTGCAGGGGAGCGAGCGGGTACGCATCACCATTCAGCCGCAAAATTGATCAGCGGGAGCATGGCGGATGAATACCCTGGTTGTCGAGCGTCTGGCGAAGCGGTACCGTCAGCGGGTGGTGGTGAAAGAGGTTTCGTTAGAAGTCCATGCCGGCGAGGTGGTCGGGCTGCTCGGCCCAAATGGGGCGGGAAAGACCACCTGCTTCTACATGATTGCCGGATTGATTCCGGTGGAAGAGGGGAAGATTTGGATTGCTGGACACGACATCACCCGCGCCCCGATGCACCGGCGGGCGCGGATGGGGCTGGGCTATCTAGCGCAAGAGCCGTCGATCTTTCGTAAGCTCACGGTGGCGGATAACATTATGGCGATTCTGGAGACTCGCCGGGAGCTGGATCGGGTGACCCAGCAGCAGATGCGGGATCAACTGATCCATGACTTTAACCTCGGACGGGTACGTGAGAGCTTGGCGATGAGCCTCTCCGGCGGCGAGCGGCGACGCTTGGAAATTGCCCGCTCGCTGGCGGTGGAGCCAAAGTTTATTTTGCTCGATGAGCCATTCGCCGGGGTCGATCCGATCTCGGTGGTCGAGATTCAGCGGATCATTCAGGAGCTAGCGGCGCGTGATATCGGAATCTTGATCACCGATCACAATGTGCGCGAGACCCTTGGGATCTGCCAACATGCCTATATCATTAACGAAGGGGAGCTGCTGGCGCGAGGCACACCCCAAGAGATCCTTGCCCACGAACAGGTACGCAATGTCTATCTTGGAAAAAACTTCTCCCTGTGATTTATCCCACAGCCTGCCGATCTCCTTTTTTAACCAAGGTTTCCTCTTCATGCACTTTGTCAACTTTCGAGTGGTTTACAAAGTGTCACTTACGACCTATAGTTAAGCCGTAGGCGTTGGGATTTATTACCAGGTTACCAGAAGAATATAGAACACTATGAAGCAGACACTCCAGCTTCGTCTTGGTCAGCACCTCTCGATGACACCGCAGTTGCAGCAAGCGATTCGACTGCTGCAACTTTCTACCCTTGAACTGCATCAAGAGATTCAAGAGGCCCTCGACAGCAATTTGATGCTGGAGCTAGACGAGGAGGGCGAGCGGGCCGGAATCGCTGAGGGCAACCACTCCTCCGAAGAGCAGACGGCGGTTCGTGAAGTGGCCGATGCCGAACG
>SLIM01000005.1 GCA_007135625.1 Gammaproteobacteria bacterium | reverse complement strand
TTGTTGGGGTTCGCAAGCTCACCCCAACCTACGCCCTTAACCCTTAACCCTTAACCCTTAACCCTTAACCCTTAACCCTTAACCCTTAACCCTTAACCCTTAACCCTTAACCCTTGTGATCCGCCTCCTCAACCGGTTCGCTATAGGAACACTCTTTTTGTGGGCAGATCTTTTCAGTTCCTTTGCTTTTGGTTGTTTTTAGGGTCAGGATGCCCCAGCCACATTGCGGACAAGGTTCTGCGATGGGGGGGTTCCAGGTCGCATAGTCACATTTGGGGTAGGTGGAGCAGGAGTAGAAGACTTTACCACGTCGCGATTTTTTCTGCATCAATACGCCCTTGCCACACTTGGGGCAGGTGACATCGGTCGCTACCGGGCGTTCCAGCGGTTCGATGTGGCGACATTTGGGGTAGCCGGTGCAGCCGATGAATTTGCCATAGCGTCCGGTTTTGATCACTAGCGGGGCGTTGCACGTGGGGCAGGTGCGGTCGCTGACGATCTCCGGGGCTTCGGGTTCGCGGTCATCTCCTTCGAGGTTGCGGGTGTAGTCGCAGTCGGGGTAGTTGGTGCAGCCGATGAAACGGCCATGCCGCCCTAGCCGGATCGAGAGTTGGCCACCACATTTGGGGCAGGCTTCGTCAATCGACTCGTGGGTGACGTCGCTGCGCTTGACGTTCTCTTGGGTATGTTCGATGCGCTCTTTGAAGGGTTTCCAGAAGTTATGCAGGAGGGGGATCCACTCCCCTTCGCCGCGTGAGACGGCATCGAGGTCATCTTCCAGGCGGGCGGTGAAGTCGTAATCGACATACTGGGTGAAGTAGCTGGTGAGGAACTTGTTGACTACGCGCCCGACATCGGTCGGTTTGAAGCGTTTGGCATCGAGGGTGACATACTCCCGATCTTGTAGGGTGGAGATGATCGAGGCGTAGGTGGAGGGGCGACCGATGCCGAACTCTTCCAGATTTTTGACCAGGCTCGCTTCGGTGAAGCGCGGCGGCGGTTCGGTGAAGTGCTGTTCGGTGCGCAGTTTGCGCAGCTCTACTTTCTCTCCCTCTTCTAACGGGGGTAGGCTTTTTTCATCTCCGTCGTTCTGCTGCTGGTCGTCGAAATCTTCGAGGTAGACTTTGATGAAGCCTGGATTGCGTAGGGTGGAGCCGGTGGCGCGAAACAGGTTGCCGGGGCCGCAGGCGAGGTCGGCGGCGACGGTGTCGATGGTGGCGTGGATCATCTGGCAGGCGACGGTTCGTTTCCAGATCAGTTCGTAGAGGCGAAACTGCTCTTTGGTGAGGTGGGCTTGCAGGCTGGCCGGTTCGCGTAGGACGGAGGTGGGGCGAATCGCTTCGTGCGCCTCTTGGGCGTTTTTCGCTTTGGTTTTGTAGAGGCGGGGCTGTTTCGGCAGGTCGGCGCTGCTGAACTTCTCGGCGATGTAGTCGCGAATCTCTTCAATCGCTTCGTTGGAGAGGTTTACCGAGTCGGTGCGCATGTAGGTGATGAGGCCGATGGCACCGCCGCCGATGTCGATCCCCTCGTAGAGGCTTTGGGCGGTGCGCATGGTGCGTTGGGTGGTGAAACCGAGTTTGCGGGCCGCCTCTTGTTGCAGGGTGGAGGTGGTGAAGGGGGCCGCCGGGTTGCGTTTGCGCTGCTTCTTTTCGACCTTGACTACGGTTAGCCAGCCGTTGGCCTGTTCTAGCAGGTGCTGTTCGGCGGCGGCTGCGGCTCCCGTTTCGGTGATGCTGAACTGCTGGAGCTTTTCGCCCTGGTAGTGGGTCAGTTTGGCGACGAAGGGGAGGCGACGGGTCGCTTGCTCTTTCTCTAGGTCGGCTTCAATGCTCCAGTATTCGCGGGTGACGAAGGCCTCGATCTCCTCTTCGCGCTCGGCGATCATGCGCAGGGCGGGGCTTTGCACCCGTCCGGCGGAGAGTCCGCGCCGAATCTTTTTCCACAGTAGGGGCGAAAGGTTGAAGCCGACGAGGTAGTCGAGGGCGCGGCGTGCCTGTTGCGCGTTAATCAGCTCTTGGGAGAGGTCGCGGGGGTGGGCAATCGCCTCTTGCACCGCTTTTTTGGTGATTTCGTTAAAAACAACACGATGGACTCCTTTGTTTTTGAGCTGTCCGCGCTGTTTGAGCAGCTCGTGAAGGTGCCAGGAGATCGCCTCCCCTTCGCGGTCGGGGTCGGTGGCGAGGTAGAGGGTGTCGGCACGCTTCAGGGCTTTGCTAATCGCCTGTACGTGGCGGTCGTTGCGCTCAATAACTTGGTACTTCATCGCGAAGTCCTGTTCGGGATCGACCGCCCCCTCTTTAGGGATGAGGTCGCGGACATGCCCGTAGGAGGCGAGAACCTCAAAATCTTTACCAAGATATTTCTTGATGGTTTTCGCCTTGGCGGGCGATTCAACAATGACCAGGTTCATCATCTCGCTTGCTTAATCTCTGCTATGAATACGGAATGTGGTTCGGGAGGGTGAGAATGCGTACCGGTGGCTACCTTGCGGATGGCGCTGCCACCGCATTCTCGCCGCTCTGTAGGGTACGCTCCTCGGCTCTCTATTAGTGGAGTTGGCTTGGCAGGTCGCTGTAGACCAGCTCTTCCATCTGCGCTAGGGCGCCCTCTTGTCCGGGTTGGTTGATGAGTACGAGCAGTGCGACCCACTTGATCTCTTCAATGCCGATGGCATCGCTCTCTAGGGCTAGCACCCGATCAATCACTAGCTCGCGTCCTGCGTGATCGAGAATCCCACTCTGTTCCAGGAACATGAGGTAGCCTCGGCACTCGCTGTCGAGGCGGCGCTGCTCCTGTTCGGTGAAGATGCGAACGGAGTGGGGGCGGTGTGCGAGTTGGTGCTCAATGGATTGGTGCAGCACTAGCTCATCCATCCATTGAAAGGCTCGCTCAATCTCGTTTTCCGGAAAACCGGCCTGTCGCAGATCCTCTTGGATCTCGTCTTGGTCATCGGGGCCTTCCTGAATGTCGACCATGTAATTTTCATAGAGATAGATAAGAATATCCACGACGTGTTCGTTCACGAGGCGACTCCTGAAGGTGATGTAATTCCATTCTGGGTAAATGGGTACGGGGCATCCTGCCCGCCCTTTCCCAGACTTGTTTGCTGCGCATTTACTGCATCTGTGACCCATTTTCGGGGTGCAGAGTTGCCTGCTCGGTGCGACAGTAACGGCCACCGGGAAGAATTGCAACATATCCATCCAATTCCAGCCTCAACAACATGGATGAAATCACGTTGGCACCCAACCCACTTCTGGCCATTAACACCTCTAGCGGCTCGCTGTCGTAGCCCATTACCAGTAGCAGTTGCTGGTATTGCTGATCCAGTTCGCTCCCCCTTTCGACCCCGTTTTGCGGCGTACTCTCCGCTTCGGGGCAGGCTAGTCCGCCGAGTAGCGATCCCAGCTCTTCCATGACATCGCTAACCTGTTCGACCAGTTTGGCCCCTTCGCGAATCAGTTGGTGACAACCTCTCGCCTGGGGGCTGCAAATGGAGCCGGGAATGGCGAAGACCTCCCGCCCTTGCTCTATTGCGCAGCGGGCGGTGATGAGGGAGCCGCTGCGTAGCGTCGCTTCAATCACTAGGGTTCCGACCGATAACCCGCTGATCATGCGGTTGCGACGTGGGAAGTTCGGCCCACGCGGCGGGGTACCAATCGGAAACTCCGAAAGCAGCGCTCCCTGCTCGACGATGCGATGGGCTAGGTCACGATGGCTGGCGGGGTAGACCCGATCCAGACCGGTGCCGGTGACGGCGAGGGTGACTCCGCTGGCAGCAAGGCACCCGTGGTGGGATGCACTATCAATGCCTAACGCCATCCCGCTGGTGATCGCTAGCCCGGCGTTGGCGAAGTCGCGGGCAAAGTTGTAGGCGGTAGTCCGCCCTTGTGGGGTGGGGTTCCTGGAGCCGACCATCGCCAGTTGCGGCAGGGTCAGAACCTCCGGGTTGCCGTGTACGTAGAGCAGTGGCGGGGGGTCGTGAATCTGCAACAAGAGGGGGGGATAGCGTGCGTCGCGACAGCTTACAATCAGTCGCTGCTGGCCGTCGGCCCAGGCCAGATCACGCGCTACCGCCGACCAGTCGGGGGCGCGCAGGTAGCTCTGTAGCGCTGCGCTGACTCCCCACTGCTCCAGTTGGGCGCTGGAGGCGGCAAACAGTAGCGCAGGGTCGCCGACGCGCTGCAAGAGCTTGGCAAAGGTGCGCGGGCCGACACCGGGGGCGTGGAGCAGTGCCAGCCAGTAGCGTAGCGCCTCTTCACTCACCACCTCGCCACCGCTTGGAGGATGGTTACTCAATAGCGGATAATCTCCGGATTGGTGACTCGGTCGCCGATGCTCAGGGGGCTGCTGGCCCGCATGACTAAGCCGAAGCTGATCCTGGGGAAAACCCTGAAGACCATTAGTGTTGCCGCCGCTTCGTCGGGGAGGGTCACCTCCTCCCACAGCCCGGAGGCGATGGAGTCGCGAACCGTGGCCCCTTTATTGTTGACCTGCAAGACGTTTCCAACCTCCATCTGATCCTCGCTGCCGCGATCCAGCACGACGATATGGTACTGGCCAATGCGGCGCACTCCACCAAATACCGAGATAATATACCCCTCCATTTCGACTTCGGGGGGCTGCGGGTAGAAGGCGTGGCTGACCCCTTCATCGACAATTGGCAACAGCCGGTCGCCGATCAGCACTTCGCGCTCTGCCGAGCGGATGCGCAGGGTGGCCGGGTCACCACTGCGGATTAGCTCCGCCTCTCCGACCCAGCGCCCCTCACTGCCGAGCGGTTCTCCACTGCGATAATCGCGGTACTCATCCCCTAAGCGCAAGATGGCAAAGCGCTCGCGTGGTTCTCCCGTTACCCCGCGCACGTAGATTCGATTGTCAAGCCCGCCTATAATACGCTCATCCTCCATGGCGACGATGTAAGGGGCCTGCTCCAGTTCCGAGCGTTCAACCACATAAGGACGACTGAGAAATTGGTGGATCACACTAATCGGGATCGCGGTGATCTCGGTGGTGATCGACTCGGAGCGCATCCCCGGTACCAGCTTGACGGTGGAGCCACGTGCCAGCCGCAGTTGCTGACGGCCATCAATGGTGGCTAGATAGATGGTGTCTCCTGGGTAGATATGGTTAGGATTGCGAATCGCCGGGTTGGCGTGCCAAATCTCTTTCCACATCCAAGGGGCAAAATAGAAGCGCTCGGCAATGCCCCAGAGGGTATCTCCCGGCTGTACCGTATAACTTTGCGGACGTTGTGGTGCCTCGCCCTCGGTGGTGGTGGCCTGCACCATGCTGCTGTAAAGAGCGAAGAGCAGCACGCTTGCAAGCAGGCTGGATTTGTAGCTGAATGTCGTCATGGTCTCGATCCCTTTTGCTGTTGAGTATCGGCGGCTTCCCGGCATCGGTTATAATGCCGTGGGTTGGAACCTGTTTCCGCGCCCTTATCATGTTAGCGAATTTTGTTCGATTAAACTATCACTTCTGACAGGCTCCGCTATGGCACTTCTTGAGATCCTACATTTTCCTGATCCCCGTCTTCGTAATCAAGCAGTTAACGTCACCAAGGTGACTCCTGAGATTGAGCGCTTGGTCGCCGACCTGTTTGAAACCATGTATCATGCAAAGGGAATCGGCCTGGCCGCCACCCAAGTCAATGTTACAAAGCGCGTTGTTGTAATCGACCTCTGCGAGGGGGAGAGCCAACCACTCTGCCTGATCAACCCCGAAATTCTAGAGCGCCACGGCGAGGAGGTGATGGAGGAGGGTTGCCTCTCCGTCCCCGGCGTAAGCGAGCAGGTGACCCGCGCCGAACGCATTCGGCTGCGTGCCTTGGATCGCTGCGGCAACCCCTTTGAGCTGGAGGCTACGGGGCTGCTGGCGGTCTGCATTCAACATGAGCTGGACCACTTGGATGGCAAGCTCTTTATCGACTACCTCTCCGGTCTCAAGCGCCAGCGCATCCGCAAGCGGCTGGAGCGGGAGCGGCGGAGCGGTAGTCAAGCCGGAGCACTCTAAACCATGTCCCTACGAATTCTCTATGCCGGAACGCCGGAGTTTGCAGTGCCCCCACTCCGCGCTCTACTCACCTCTTCGCATCGGGTGGTTGGAGTCTACACCCAACCCGACCGTCCCGCCGGACGCGGGCGTAAACTTACCGCTAGCCCGGTCAAGCAGCTCGCCCTGGAGGCCGCCATCCCGGTCTTCCAGCCGCC
>SLIM01000127.1 GCA_007135625.1 Gammaproteobacteria bacterium | reverse complement strand
TTCTCGCTGCCTTGCGGCGCTTCCCCGCTCTGCTGCGGCTGCTGGGCCGTGCCTCCCGAGGAAGCGGCGTATTATACGCACCTCTCAGCGCGGCGCAACGCTTTTTTTCACTTTTTTTGCATACGCTGCTCAACCAAGGTAGCTAGCCGCTGCTGCTGGTCGGGGCGTAGCCCTGTTGGATGGAAGCGCAGCCGGTAGTGGAGCTGGAGGGCCTGCGCTAACGGTGCGGCCTCGGTCGCACCGGAAGGCTCCCCTACCCGATCAACCCTCGCGCCAGGTCGTTGCGAATATCCTCCACCTGCTCCAGTCCAATGGAGAGGCGGATCAGCCCCTCACTGATCCCGGCCTGGGCCTTCTCCTGGTCGCTAAGTCGGCCATGGGTGGTGGTGGCGGGATGGGTGATGGTGGTCTTGGTGTCCCCTAGATTGGCGGTGATGGAGAGCATTCGGGTGGCATCAATCAGCCGCCAGGCGGCTTCGCGACCACCGGCAACCTCGAAGGAGAGAATCCCACCGGCCCCGCGCTGCTGACGCTGCATTAGAGCATATTGGGAGTGATCCGGGAGTCCGCTGTAGTAGACCCGCGTCACTCCGGGCTGCTGCTGCAACCACTCGGCAATGGTGGTCGCGTTACGGGTATGTTCGCGCATCCGCAGATCCAGGGTCTCTAGCCCCTTGAGAAAAACCCATGCGTTAAACGGACTCATACTCGCACCGGCGGTGCGCAAGACCCCGAAGACCTCCTCACCGACCCGCTTGCGATCTCCGACTACAGCACCGCCGAGGCAGCGCCCTTGGCCATCAATGTATTTAGTGGCGGAGTGGATCACCACATCGGCCCCCAGCTCCAGCGGGCGTTGGAGCGCCGGGGTGGAGAGGCAGTTATCGACCACCAGCAGGGCGTTGTGATGCTGCGCCAGGGCCGCGAGGGCGGCGAGATCGCCAATCTCTGTCAAGGGGTTGGAGGGGGTCTCCAGAAAGAGCATCCGGGTGTTGGGCTGGATCGCTCGTTCCCACTCCTCCAGCGCAGTGAGGCCGACAAAGGTGGTGGTGATCCCGAAGCGGGCAAGGTATTTGGTAAAGAGGATGCTGGTGGTGCCGAAGATGCCGCGTGAGGAGACGATGTGGTCGCCCTGTTGCAGCAGCCCCATGCAGGTAGCAAGGATCGCGGCCATGCCAGAGGCGGTGGCGACACAGCTCTCCCCCCCCTCCATTGCGGCCAGTCGCTCTTGAAAGGTGCGCACCGTGGGGTTGGTGAAGCGGGAGTAGATATTCCCCGGCTGCTCACCCGAGAAGCGGGCGGCAGCTTCGGCGGCGCTGGCGAAGAGATAGCTAGAAGTGGGAAAGATCGCTTCGCTGTGTTCGCCTTCGTTGCTGCGCCGCTGACCGCTGCGAATGGCGTGGGTGGCCAGCCCCCAGGGCTGTTCGTCGCTAGGTGTTTGTTCAGACATTGTTGTGAATATCAATGACATCACCGAATTGGCCGTTCGGCTGCTGACGCACCGCATCGCAGCGTAGCCGCTCCAGTTGGTTGAGGTACTCCTCGGTGACATCGCCGGTGACGTAGCAACCGTCAAAGACCGAGGTATCAAAGCGGTTGACCTGGGACTTGTCGCGCTTGCGCACCGCCTCAATCAGGTCTTCCAGGTCTTGGTAGATGAGGCGGTCGGCTCCGATCCAGCGGCACACCTCTTCGACGGAGCGACCGTGGGCCACCAACTCACTGGCGGCAGGCATGTCGATGCCGTAGACGTTGGGATAGCGCACCGGCGGGGCAGCGGAGGCGAAGTAGACTTGGCGAGCACCGGCATCCCGCGCCATCTGGACAATTTGGGCGGAGGTGGTGCCGCGCACAATGGAGTCATCGACCAGCAGTACGTTTTTCCCCTTAAACTCAGAGTCTATGGCGTTAAGCTTTTGGCGTACCGATTTTTTGCGGGCTTTCTGGCCGGGCATAATGAAGGTTCGACCAATATAACGGTTTTTAATAAACCCCTCGGTATACTTGATTCCCAGCTCGTTGGCCAACTCCAAGGCTGCGGTACGGCTGGTATCGGGGATCGGGATGACTGCATCAATATCATAGGTTTGCCACTCCCGTTTGATCTTGCGAGCCAATGCCGCACCCATACGGGAGCGGGCCTTGTGGACAAAGATGTTATCGATCACCGAGTCGGGCCGGGCGAAGTAGACAAATTCAAAGATGCAAGGTGAATGTACCGTCTCGGCGGCGCACTGCCGGGTATGCAGCACCCCATGCATATCGACAAACAGGGCCTCTCCGGGGGCCAGGTCGCGAACCCGCTGAAAACCGAGGGCATCCAGTGCAACACTCTCAGAGGCGACCATATACTCCTTTTCGCCCTGTTCATTCTCGCGCACCCCATAGATCACCGGGCGAATGCCGTAGGGGTCTCGAAAGGCGAGTAATCCATGCCCCAAAATCATCACCACCACGGCATACCCCCCCCGACAGCGATGATGTACCGCAGCTACTGCGGCGAAGACATCCTCCGGGGTGATCTCTCCCTGCATTTGCTGTTGTAACTGATGAGCGAAGACATTGAGCAGGATTTCGGAGTCGGAGGAGGTGTTGATGTGGCGGCGATCTTCGCGATAGAGCAGCTCTTTCAGCGCATTGGCATTGGTTAGGTTACCATTGTGCGCTAACGTGATACCATAGGGGGAGTTGACATAGAAGGGTTGCGCTTCGGCGGAGGAGGAGCAGCCAGCGGTGGGGTAGCGAACATGTCCGATCCCGACATTGCCTTGCAGATCGACCATGTGGCGCTGCTGAAAGACATCACGTGCTAAACCGTTATCCTTGCGCAGGTGGAGGCGGTTGCCATCGTAGGTGACGATCCCGGCAGCATCCTGGCCTCGGTGCTGGAGCACCAGTAGTGCGTCGTAGAGGGCCTGATTGACTGGGGAGTAGGCGAAGATTCCAACAATGCCACACATGGTCGGCAGCTCCTGAAGAGAGGCGTGGATGAACTCAAGGGAGATGTGGGAAGTGCTCGGCGAAGTTTCCGGGTAACTGGTCACGTAGCCAGAGTGCCGCATCGGCAAAGTGGCCAAGCATCGCCGACTCCTGCCACCAGGCGTTGTCGTTAAGCGGTAACGCCCCGGCCACCAGCACCAGGATGACGATCAGTGCCGCACCGCGTGCGGCTCCGAAAAGCCCACCTAACATGCGGTCGGTGCTACTGATGCCGGCCCGCTCCAGAAGCACACTAATCATATACCCGATCACCGCCCCGACGATCATCACCACCATGAAAAGAAGAATAAAGGCGGCTAGGTTGCGCAGCCCCAGCGACTCAATGAAATCGAGATGGAGAGCCAGTTGGGGGTAGAAGATCCAACCAACCAGAACCGCCGCCACCCAGATCAGCAGCGAGAGCAGCTCACGCACCAGTCCGCGCCACAGGCTAGCGAACGTGGAGAGAAGGATGATCGCAATAATGGCATAGTCAACCCAGTTCATCAGTCTTGCTCACCCATGCTTAAAGATTTCAGGAACGGAGATTCTAACAGAGCCGAGGCCTACGTTATAGCAGCGATTGCAACGAAACGGCGGCTGCCGGGGATTTTCCCTGTGACAGCCGCGTACAAAGTGCGACGCAGAGACCCGTTCCCCACTACATCCGGCTACCGACCAGATAGGTACTCCCGCCGCAGTTGCCGCCGGGACCATGCCAATTCCAAGTGCCGTTAGCGCGAACATACTCACCACTGGAGTTGAATTGAAAGACCCAGTCGATGACGATTCGCTCTCCCCCCTCGACATACTCCTCCCGAATCGTAACGGTACCACCTTGCAGGGTACCGTTAACCGAGTCGTTAAAGGTGATCGTATTCTCCGACTGCGAAATGGACATGGTGCTGCTATTGACCGAAACCCCCTCACCACAACTGGTTGCGTTCATCTCGGAAAACATCTTCCACTGTCCGGCAACTTGCAGACCCCCCCCATCGCTACCGCTAGCCGCCCCGATGTTAAAAAGGCGCGGGGCTTGGGCATCCCGATTCCAGCGAAAGGTCAAGTCATAGGGGCGACCATCGACCTGGGCGTTGCGAATCAGCAGGTCATTGCCCTGCGCCTGAAAGCTGGCTCCCGCCAGATTGAGGGCGTTTTGATTGCTGATATAGGGGGCGTGAAAACCGCGCACGCTCACTTGACGAGTCACTTCGTTATAGTCCCCATTGGGGGCATGGGCAACAATCCGAAATTGGTGATTGCCGGGGGTCAACTGCCCGAAGTTGTAGGCCATGGCAAAACCGGAGCGGTCACAGTTGGGGTAGTTGCTAAACTGCGAGCAGACATCTCCACGCGGCCCACCGTAAGGGATTCGAGTACGCAGGGTGCCGTTGATGTAGAGTTCAACCCGACCGACTCCAGCGGGACCCACCGCCCAGCCGCGAATCGTCGAAATACCAGTGGCGTTAAAAGTACTGATCGGCTCTTCCAAATGGATACGAATCTGCTCATTCTTCGCAGCGAATATCCCCTGGCTCCAGAAGAGCGCCGCTAAGACAAGGATCCACCAATGCGCCGAAAAAGTCCTGGACATAACGTACAATCTCCTTAAAAACCGGGAAAATAGGCTACCACAATGCCCACCAAGACCCTCATCATAGCAGCAAAACAGGGGCGATGCTAGGTGCGAAGCGCCTGCACCTCCGCCAGTGAGGCTCCCCGGTGGGGGCGTTGGTCACCGGGATGCAGCGGGGGGGTGCGTCGCTCATGGGGGGTGAGACAGATTAGCTCGATACTATGCTCCCCAGCGATAAAGCGCAGTAGCGGGCAGCGGCGGCTCCCCTCGGCAAAGCGTAGCTCGCGCTCCCCCTCTTCAAAGCAGATCCCCAGATCATGGAGGTAAAAATGGATCGCCTCCGGGTAGTCCGCGAAGAGGTGGAGCTGCACCCGGCTATGCTCCCCCACCGCCGTTCCCTCCAGCACCGGCCCGACGAGGCGGGGATGAAACGGCGCAAAGCGCTCCATCGCTTGGCAGGCGGTGCGGCGCAGTGCCGCCAACTGCTGTCGCCACTTCTCACCGCCGTAGAGTGCCAGATACTCCGTTATCGCATGGGTAATTTCGCGATAATCGGGCAACTGATCGCGCCCCCGCAACTGCAACCGCTCGGCGGCCTTACTGCGGGCGCGGTGGTAGTTGTCATCGCCGCTCTCTACAAGAATCCGCGCCGCCTCATAAGCGGCCATGCGGCGCAACTTCTCCTGCTTTGGATGCTTGTTCATCGTCGCCACCTCCCAGGCCATAGAAAACGCCTCTTTATAGCAGAGGATAGAGGGCAGAGGAGAGAGCCGAAGCGTGGCGGTGGTCTCCACTGCGAACCTCCTGCGAGAAGTAAAACAGAAGAGCCGGAGGAGTTCAATCGTTGAGGTGCGGTGTTGCCGCCCGAAAGCCGCGTAGCGCAGGGGTGCGGAATGTAGGTTTTAGCACTATATGGCCTGATATTTGCATTTCTCAATACGATCTGCACGATTATCGCCGAGGTCGAGAAAAGGGGGAGAAGCGCAGTAAGATTGTCGCCTACGGTGGTAATCGGTCTGCTTCTCCCCTGCTGAACTCACCCCCAACTACGAGGATTCTATTGTGAAAGAGAGGCTAGTGGAGCTTGCCGAACAGGTCGCAAACGGGACGCTGGTTCCCTATCTGGGACCAGGAGTGCTTCAGGATGTACGGGAACAGGGAGGCGATGCGGCGATTCCAGCGGATAGCGACAGCCTGATTCTGGCGATGAATCAGGGCCGCCCGATGGCCCCGAAGCTGATGTATGAGTTTCCGCGTGCGGCGATGAATATCGAACACAAGCGGGGACGAGCTGCGGTCAATCGCTTCCTTACCGAGACCTACGCCACCCGGCAGTGGAGCCGCGCCGCGCTGCATGACTGGTTGCAGTCGATAGCCCCGCGCTATGTGATTGACATCAACCGCGACACCCAGTTACAGGACTCCTTCGCTGGCCAACCGCACCTTCTGCTGCGCGGAACCGCCCGCATCGGTGGCGGCGACTACCGTTACCGCATTGACCACTATGACGGCAGGAGCTACCGCGAGATCCCCCAAGAGCAGGTCGATCCGACACTGCCGCTGCTCTTCAAGCCACTGGGAACCCCGCTTCCCGACCCCATCTTTATCGCTTCGGATGCCGATTTTGTTGACTATATTACAGAGCTAATGGGAGGGTTTGCGATCCCCCCCTTTCTGAAGAAGTCGCGCCA